>JBODRP010000012.1:0-41213 GCA_050633005.1 Trichormus sp.
CATGGCTACAAACTCCCAGAATCTGCCGGCAGCAATTAAAAGTCGGTCTGAAATAGAACAATCTTTAGACCGGGGTTTTATTTGGCTGACTCGTATTTTTGCCTTAGCGATCGCTGGTACTTTATTATGGATTGCGGTACAAGTCACAATTGCAGCTTGGCCAGCTATCCAACAGTTTGGTGCTGGCTTTTTAGCTAATAGCGTTTGGAATCCAGTCAATGATAATTATGGTGTGTTGCCGCAAATTTACGGCACGCTAGTTAGTTCTTTTTTAGGACTACTACTAGCGATACCGATTGGCGTTGGCACAGCTATTTTATTGAGTGAAGATTTTCTGCCTAGCAAAGTACGAACTGTCCTAGTATTTTTAGTAGAATTACTCGCAGCTATTCCCAGCGTTGTTTATGGTGTCTGGGGTATTTTCGTCTTAGTGCCGATTTTAACTAACTTGGGAAAATGGCTACACAGCACCCTAGGTTGGTTGCCAATTTTTAGTACCCCTCCCACTGGGCCAGGAATGTTACCTGCGGGGGTGATTTTGGCAATTATGACTTTGCCAATTATCACTGCTATCTCTCGTGATGCTTTAATCTCCGTACCTCCTAGTTTGCGTCAAGCATCTTTGGGACTGGGAGCAACACGGTGGGAAACCATCATCCAGGTTCTGATTCCTGCTGCTTTTTCCGGGATTGTCAGTGCTGTGATGTTAGCACTAGGGCGAGCGATGGGAGAAACGATGGCTGTCACCATGTTGATTGGTAATTCTAATAATGTCAACATTTCATTGTTAGCACCAGCCAATACAATTTCATCTCTATTGGCTAACCAGTTTTCAGAAGCTAGTGGTCTGCAAGTTGCGGCTTTAATGTATGCTGCTTTAGTTTTGTTCTTTTTGACTCTTGCAGTCAATGTTTTGGCTGAATTTATAGTAATTCGAGTCAAACGAATATAACTTAGTTGTGAGTTAAATTATGACTGCTCATTTTCCCGAAAGGAGCTTAACTCGTGCCTCCACTTCTCCTAGAACTATGTTTAATACCCTAATGACGGTATTAACATTTATTTGTGGAGGATTGGCTCTTTTGCCTTTATTGGCAGTGCTTTCTTATGTTTTGATTCAAGGTTTTAGTAGCCTGAATCTGAGCATCTTTACTGAATTACCTCCAGCACCTTTGAGGGAAGGAGGCGGATTTGGTAATGCCATTTTAGGTACACTATTAATGGTAGGTATTGGGGGATTAATTAGTATTCCCGTTGGTGTAATTGCGGCTATTTATTTAACAGAATTTAGTTCTGGTAAATTGGCGAGGTGGATACGTTTTGCTACTAATGTCCTTAGTGGTGTTCCTTCGATTATTGCTGGCGTATTTGCCTATGGGATTGTAGTTTTAACCTTAGTAAAACTGAATCTCGGCTCATATTCGGCAATTGGTGGGGGATTTGCCCTGTCAATATTGATGCTGCCAATTATTGTAAGAACTACTGATGAAGCATTGCAGTTAGTATCACAAGATTTGAGACAAGCGTCAGTAGGGTTAGGGGCGACTAATTTTCAAACTGTAGTGCAAGTGGTATTACCTGCTGCCTTACCAGCTATTGTCACGGGAACAACATTAGCGATCGCACGGGCGGCTGGAGAAACCGCACCACTATTATTTACGGCTTTATTCTCGCCATTTTGGCCTGATAGCCTGTTTAAACCTACAGCATCCCTGGCTGTTTTGGTTTACAACTTTGCCATTTCTCCCTTCAAAAACTGGCAATCTCTAGCCTGGGCAGCATCATTGATTTTGGTGTTGATGGTGTTGATTACTAGTATCATTGCTCGCTGGGCAACTCGCCAGAAAGCTTAGTCAATATTTTTCTAGAGTTTGGAACAGATGGCTTGGCTTTCCTAAAAACGTACACAAAAAAATTTATGGCTACTAACATTACGACAGTGAATAGCACAGAAACCGTTTTAAAAACGGAAAACCTGAATGTCTACTATGGCAAATTTCTAGCTTTGCAGAATATTTGGCTAGACATCCCTAAAAATCAAGTTACAGCTTTTATTGGCCCTTCTGGCTGTGGTAAAAGTACCTTATTGCGGTGCTACAACCGTCTCAATGACCTGATTGAATCATTTCGGGCAGAAGGCAAGATTTTTTATTATAACAATAACTTATATGCACCCAATATCGACCCTGTAGAAGTGCGTCGCCGGATTGGGATGGTATTTCAAAGACCAAATCCCTTCCCCAAATCAATTTATGACAACATTGCTTTTGGCGCGAAAATCAATGGTTACAAAGGCAATATGGATGAATTGGTAGAGAAAAGCTTGCGTCAGGCAGCATTATGGGATGAAGTCAAAGATAAACTGCGCCAGAGTGGTGCATCTTTATCTGGTGGACAACAGCAAAGATTGTGTATTGCAAGAGCGATCGCAGTACAACCAGAAATTATCCTCATGGATGAACCGTGTTCAGCTTTAGACCCCATCTCTACATTACGGGTTGAAGAATTAATTCATGAATTGAAAGAGCAATACACGATTGTGATTGTAACTCACAATATGCAGCAAGCCGCACGAGTTTCTGACAGAACAGCCTTTTTTAATGTGCGTTCCACAGATAACGGAGGTCGCATCGGCTACTTAGTAGAGTATGATGCCACAGAAGTTATATTCAACAACCCCAAACAAGAAGATACGAGAGATTACGTTAGCGGCAGATTTGGTTAAATACTGTCAATTGGGAATGGGGCATTTAATTTTGAATTTTGAATTTTGAATTTTGAATTTATTTGCCCCCTGCCTCTTAGATAATAATCGAGTCTAGCTGATAATTATGCCACTGACGCTGATACCATTCGGCGACTAGGGGACGAATGGTAAATTGGGGTTTGTCTTCTCCTGTGACATCGATGCGTACACAGGAATAGGGACGGCGTTTTTGTGAACCGTGTCCATTACGTCCGATAAAAAGATGCGATCGCGCAATTAATCTTTGGGTATTTCCCCAAGTTTCGGTTAAATCTGCGCCTTCTGTGCGTTGGCGACGTAAACTATAACCACTACCACCACACACTAGCCAATGAATATTTGCGTCGGCGTGTCCGGTGTCAAGGGTTTGCAAATATTCTAAACAATGAGCATGACCATTTAATACTAAATCTACCAAAGGTCTGCCTTGATTGAGTGTGCCGATAGCTTGCGCCACTCCATTGAATACTTCCCGCAAATGGCTACGAATAGCTAAAGTCTGCGCTTGTTGCCATTTTGTCGCCTCTGTCACGTAGGGGGGATGATGAAAATAGATGACTCTTCCCCGCACTTCGGGATTGTGCCAAGATGCAATTAATCTTTGTTTGAGCCAGTCTAATTGGGCGGTGTCAGGGGGTTGTGGTTGATCATTAGTTAATTGTTTGCCGATATCAACGATAATTTCCTCAATTTGGGATAACTTGTAGTGAAAATCGTCTAATTGTTCGGCTTCGTTGGGATTTTCGGGATTTAATTGCGCGGAAGCTTCAATAATTTGCATCTTCTCCCGTTCTAAGTCTTGCTGACGACTGGCTAAAACTTGCCGATCGCGCTCTCCTTTTTTAGTATGGGGTAAAGGTTGGGGTGCGTTGAATGTATTAGAATCGAGGGCGAAAAAATCTATGCCACCGTAGCGGAAAGTGTAATAACGATTGGGTATGCGGGTGAAATTTCCCGGTTGATAAACCAAAGCCCGGCCTGTATCGGTGGTAGCAGTGTAATGTTGATCTAAATGATGGGCTAATTCTCCTGGTAAACGTAACCTTTGCAGATAATCAATAAACGCCTTAGCATAAGCATCCCCCACACCAGAACCATGTAAACCGACATCAATATCTAAACGCGATCGCAATATATAGCGAATTGGTAAAGTTGTCAGGGACAGTAAACTTAAAACTAGGGGTAATTGATAGTAATCATGATTGCCGGGAACGGGGAGAACTGGTAACTTAAAAACCATGCGATCGTAAGCAATCTGTTTAGGATACTCGCCACCTACAATTAGTTCCCGGTAAGGTTCAATAAAATTTTGGTGATAATATTCACTTGAACCCACCAAATAAATCACATCCCCCGTGTGCAGCAAAAAGCGACAGTCTTGATGATGGGGTAACATTAACTCTGCCACTTGTCGCTGGGGGTTATGTCCCTGATGTTTTCCCGAACCACTATCACCCACGACTAAAAAAGAAAATTCTCTCTCATCTGCTTGTCCATCTTCTACTACCAGCCGAGTTTGATCAATATTCCGTTCTAAAATTAACGCATCTTGCCAGCGTACCCGTTGCTGCATCTTACGGATTTTCTTGGCTATTGCAGGATCATGGACGAGTTTCATTGATGGGGAGTGGGGAAAGATGGAAGTAATAGAGACTCGAGCGAGAATGTTCTTGTTTTAAGTGAGAACGTTTTAGTTTTAAGTGAGAATGTTCTCTTCTTAAGTAAGAATATTTGTGTTCTAAATGAGAATATTACTGTTTTAAGTGAGAATGTTCTTTTTCTAAACGAAAATGTTTTAGTTCTCAATGAGAATATTGTAATTCAGAACTCAAATCTTGATGTTCAGAATGATCCATTTCACATTCTCAATTTGACGGAATCTGAAAAACCCCTCTCCAAACCTCTCCCCTACAAGGAGAGAGGCTTTTATTGGAAAAAGTTAGGTTTAAAACCGTACTTCGTCCCGCTCCGCTAACGCCCCTGGTGGGCGAAAAAATCCTTGTTTCCCAAGGTAGGTAAAAACCCCACCCCGCACTTCGTGCCGCTACGCTAACGTGGGTGGCTCAATTAATTGCGAATTGCGAATTGCGAATTGCGAATTGGTTTTATAATGTCCTTTTTTGCATCTTTCCGCTTACCCTGCGGGTTCTGCTTGCGGTATGGGCGAAACAAAAAAAGCAACATCAATTTTTCAATTCAATCTTTAAATTGGGTAATCCCTCTAATTTCTCCATCGGTTCTAATTCTGGAACTGACGGAACAAATATTTTCAAAGCTGCGGGGACGCATTTAATTTCTACTGGTGTTGTCCCTACTACTTCGCCATCAATCACTACCTTTTGCGGGGGATCTGTAGTGATTTTAAACTGGGAAGCGCGCAGATAACCAATATCATCACGTTCGGCAGCATTTCCTGAAGATGCGGTTTGAAATAAATGATAAGTAGCAGCGATCGCTCCGGCTTTACTACTAGGTGCTACAATTGTTAAATCTAATAATCCATCATCATACACAATCCCAGCTGGGCCTTGCGCTAACACAGAAGTTGGTGGTGCAGCATTAGCCACCGTTACCGCCGCCGCTTGAGTTTTAATGATTTTCTCTGCCGTTTCAATTTCGACATCAAAGCTTTCTAACTCTCTTAATTGCTGAATCCCCGCCAAGACATACGCCATAATCCCAAAGCGTTTTTTAGCTTCCCTGTCTGCTAGTTCTACAGTTTCCGCCTCAAAGCCAATTCCTGCCAACAGAATCATCGGCAAGTCATTGCAATAAGCTATATCAACATCACGGGTAATTCCCTGTAAAATCGTCCGACAAGCCGCATCAATAGTATCAGGAATCCTCAAAGCAGCCGCAAAAGCATTAGCCGTTCCCCGTGAAATAATCCCCAAGGGAATATTATTACCAGCCACCGCCACCGCCGCCGCCGATAAAGTTCCATCCCCACCAGAGGCGATAATTAAATCGACACCCTGCTCAACAGCCGCCTTTGCCAAGGCATCTGCACCAACTTCTGCCGTTGTCAACTGTATATCTAGAGTAATTTCTGGTTCTAAAATTGCCCGAATTTGTGCCAAGTCCACATCTGGATCACCCTGTCCAGCTACCGGGTTAAAAATAAGACAAGCTGAACGATTCATAAAATTGCCAAGGATTAGATGCGATCGCTAAACCATTTTCTTTTACAGTATCATTTCTGCAAAACTTTCGCGTCTTTCTAGAAGTAGGGGTGTAGAGGGCAGGGGGCAGGGGGCAGGGGGAGACAAGGGAGACAAGGAAGTACAGGAGATTTTACCCCAATGCCCAATGCCCAATGCCCAATCTTGCCAAATTTACCCTTCAACAATTAGACTGAGATTAATCAAGCTTATCAGGGTTTATACTCATCTTGAACACGCTGGCGGGACGCTACGAAATCATCAAGTTACTAGGTGGCGGTGGTTTTGCTGTTACATATCTGGCTAGGGACAATTTCCAACCTAGTAAACCCCTATGTGTTGTTAAACAACTACGTCCTAACCAAACCCAAAGCCGTGTTATCGAATTTTTTGAGAAAGAAGCCGCTATCCTCGAAAGGCTGGGGAAACATCCCCAAATTCCCCAACTACTGGCACACTTTAACCAAGACGACAATTTATATATAGTACAAGAGTTTATCGAAGGACAAGATTTAAGTCGAGAAATCGTCCCTGGTAAGCGACTGAGTGAAAGTTATGTAACTAAACTTTTACAAGATGCCTTAGAAATCCTTTCCTTTGTCCATCAACAGGGAGTTATTCACCGCGACATCAAACCCCAAAACTTGATGCGTCGTCAAGATGGCAAAATTATCTTAATTGACTTCGGCGCAGTCAAAGAATTAGGAACATTAATGATTAATAGCCAAGGTGAAGTCAATTCTAGCGTGGTGATTGGCACGCCTGGTTATATGTCCTATGAACAGTATCGCGGTAAACCTTGTTTTGGTAGTGATATTTATGCGTTAGGGGTAATGGCTATTCAAGCTTTGACTGGTGTTTTACCCCAAGAATTGCCAGAAGACAGCCAAACAGGGGAAATTATCTGGCAAAATCAAGTACAGGTAAGTAATCATTTAGCTGAAGTGTTAACTAAAATGGTGCGTCATCACTTCAGTATGCGCTATCTTAACGCCACAGAAGCACTGCAAGCTTTAATTTCAGTTCCCGCATCGTTACCACCCACAGTTTTATCTGAGGTTCACAAGGAATTATATCTGCAAGAAGTCACCAGTCGCGCCCAGCAGGGTGAAGGTAATCTTTCTGTCATTGCTTTGAGAATATTAGAATCAAGGCGCGTTGAGTTGGGGTTAACTGAACAGGAAGCTAGAGAAATTCAAGCACAAGTTTTGCAACTGTATCGGGAATATCAACGCAAGTTGCAAGAGTATGAACAGGCGTTAATTGATGTAGTCAAGCAAGAATATCCCTTTAGTCAGCGAACACAAAAGGAATTAAAAGACTATCAGCAACATTTGGGATTACGGAATGAAGATATTGCAGCGATAGAAGCAAAATTTGCGCCACTACAGTCAGCATTACAGCAACAGCAGCAGGAAGTGGAAACTTTACGTCAAAAACAAGCTGAATTACAGCGATTGCAGCTTGAAGGAGAAAGATTACGTCAGGAACTACAACAGGAACAAAAGAAACCTTCTCAGCCTATATCTAACCCTGGTATTCAAACTCAGACTTTTGAATTTGACACGGCTATCGTTACCTTAAAATCAATAGCATTTTTAGGTTCAAAAACAAAAAAACATGAAATTCAACGTATTAGAAAGCAGAGCAAATTCTATAGAGAAACCTTGGTTAATGATGTTGTTTTAGATATGGTGGCGATTCCTGGTGGTAAGTTCTTGATGGGTTCACCAGAAGATGAAATAGGACGATCTACTTCTGAAAGTCCACAGCATAACGTCACCGTTCAATCCTTCTTTATGAGTAAATTTCCTGTTACCCAAGTTCAATGGAAAGCTGTTGCTAGTTTTGCTAAGGTGAACATCGATTTATATCCTGACCCATCCCGTTTTAAAGGTGCTAATCGTCCTGTAGAACAGGTTTCTTGGGATGATGCAGTAGAGTTTTGCGCTAGATTGTCTCAAAAGACGGGAAAAATTTATCGTTTACCTAGTGAGGCAGAATGGGAATATGCTTGTCGAGCAGGGACGACTAGCCCATATTACTTTGGTGACACCATTACCGGGGATTTAGCGAACTACAACCGCAATCATCAACAAACAACTGATGTTGGTAACTTTCCTGCTAACCCCTTTGGCTTATTTGATATGTGTGGCAATGTATGGGAATGGTGTCAGGATGAGTGGCATGACAATTATTTAAAAGCCCCAAATAATGGGGGTGCATGGTTGGAGATGAACAATAATATGAGTAAGATGAGATTGCTACGCGGTGGTTCTTGGTACGTTAACCCAGACTACTGTCGTAGTGCGTACCGTCTCAAGAAGTCTTTTGTCAACACTTTCGACGTTATAGGCTTTCGTATCGTCCTAGTTTCTGCCTAAGATCGCCTTTCAAAATCTAAGGTGCGTCACTGCGAGAGAACCTAACTATACTAAGAAATTATTCATACTGACGCACCCTACCAAACTCTAAATATTGGTTTGGGATGCGATCGCGCCTAAAATTTAAATAAAGATAGATATTTTGAGACAATGTAGGGTGCGTCAGTGCGAGAGAACCTAACTATACCGAGCAATTATTCATACTGACGCACCCTACCAAACTATAAATATTGGTTGGGGGTGCGATCGCGCCTAAAATTTAAATAAAGATATATCTTTTGAGTATGAGTCAAGTAGGCATAATTCGTACAGAACGAGGTTTAGCGATCGCAGGGACACGCATCACGATTTATGATGTGTTGGACTATGTAAAAGCTCATTATCCGCCTAAGTTCATCAGCAGTTTATTGGAATTGACAGACGAGCAAATTAACGTGGCTCTATCTTACATTGAGGAAAATCGTCACGCAGTCGAAGCAGAATACAATATTGTTCTCAAACAAGCCGAAGAAAATCGCCAATATTGGGAAGAACGCAATCGTGAGCATCTAGCACATATAGCAACGATCTCACCCCAGCCAGGTAAAGAGAAACTTTGGGCTAAACTCCAAGCACAAAAAGCTAGACACGCAGGCGAAACATGAATTTTCTCATTGACCATAATTTGGGAGGACACGCACAAATATTATTAGGTAATATTGCCAGTCAAGGTTGGTTAGAACTGCTACCAATTAGGTTTGTTAGCTTCAAAGAGATCAATTTATCAGTTGATAGCAGCGATCGCATTGTTTGGCAAATTGCTCAGAACAATCAGATGATTTTGTTGACAGCTAATCGAAGTATGAAAGGTGAAGATTCCCTAGAGCAAGTCTTACGTGAGGAAAATAATCTCAATTCGTTTCCTGTGATTACAATTGGTAATCCTGAGCGATTTTTAGAAGATCGTATTTATCGAAATCGATGCGTAGACCGTATTTTAGAGATTTTACTTGATATCGAAAACTTCATGGGTATGGGTCGCGTTTTTATCCCTTAATATAATTTGATGTAGCATAAAGTTTGTAGAAATGTAGGGTGCGTCAGTGCGACAGAACCTAACTATACCCCGAAATTATTCATACTGACGCACCCTACCAAACTATAAATATTGGTTGGGGGTGCGATCGCGCCTAAAATTTAAATAAAGATATATTTTTTGATTATGAGTCAAGTAGGCATAATTCGTACAGAACGAGGTTTAGCGATCGCAGGTACGCGCATCATGGTGCGATGATATGACAACATACCCAATAAGTTAGAATTAGCGAGGCGTAGGTTGGGTTGACGCAAGGAAACCCAACACCAATTATCTATGGTAAAATCAACTCCCTTCGGGAGAGGGAACGAACGGACGAACTGTTCCCCGTTCCCTGTTCCCCGTTAATCAATATATATGCCATGTTATATGGAGAGACTAAATTATCAAGAAATAGTCCAAAAAATTCTGGAAAGTCACGCAAAAAATCGCTCAAATAGTCAGACGGAAGTCAAATTGTTATTTGATAATGAGCGCGCGCGCTATCAAGTTATGAATATTGGTTGGCAAGAGCTAACGCGAATATTTGGTTGTATTATTTACGTAGAAATTAAAGATGGGAAAATTTGGATCGAACGCGATGGAACGGAAATCGGAGTCGCTAATGAATTAGTAGAAGCTGGAGTTCCTAAACAAGATATAGTGTTGGCTTTTAAAGCCCCATACAAACGAAAATTTACTGACTTTGCTGCTAGTTGAACACATAGCAGTTGGCGTAGGTCTAGCGTAGACATCGCTTAATATCATGATAGGAGTTAAGGAATCATTTTTGTCAGCAAATATTCGTGAACAGTGCGATCGCGTAACCGCCCAGGGTAGCTGATCGCCCTTCAAAAAGTAGGGTGCGTCAGTGCGAGATAACCTAACTATACCGAGAAATTATTCATACTGACGCACCCTACAAACTAGATTCCTATATTTATTGATGCACAATTACAGCCTCTCGGCTCATTTCAATGTAAGAATGCTGTTGAAATAGTTCAAAAATTGAGGAAATATTACTTGTAAAAAGGTTTTCTAGTTCCGAGTTATTGATATTACCTGTTGTGATTAACAATAATTTATATGGTTGCTGAATTGTTAAGAAGGAATTGACAAAATCATAATCTTTAGTAATTAAAATTCTTTTTTGTTGTATCGATATAGCATTAATTTCAATATCTGATGTAGAATTTTGCTCTGGTAAGTCTCTAGTATGAATAGTATCGTAATTTAATGATTTAAGAAAATTTGCCAGTCGCACTGGTAATTGGGCATCAACGATAAATTTCATGAGGCGATTTTATGAATACTTTTGACTTGGCTAAGTCGAGCCGCGAATAATAAAACAGCCAGAATATCTTCAGATTCTAAATCATCATAATCTGCCAATATTTGCTCTGTGGTCATACCAGAACTGAGCAATTCTAAAATAAACTCAACAGGATAACGTAATCCTCTAATACAGGGTTTTCCATGACAAATATGAGGACTTAGAGTGATACGTTGTAAAAGTGTGTCATCCATATTGTTTAGATTATCCACAATGGGTTTTCTAATCTTAACATCCAAACAATTGCTGCTATACAGTGCGATCGCCCCACCTCCCACCTGATCCCCTAGTGTTACAAACTGTAAACGAAAACCAAAATAAACCTAACAAAAATCAGGCGATCGCCATCCGGTAAGTCACCCACTGCGGTAGTCTAGATGAGAGTGAAAATATCGCCTGGTTTGACATATTGTTTTATGACTTCAGTTATTTCGACAGCCACACGCACAATTCGCATTGGTTCACGTAAAAGCCAACTAGCTCTAGTTCAGACCTACTGGGTAAGAGAGCAACTGCAAAAAAGTTATCCAGATATTACCTTTGAAGTCCATACCATGTCTACCCAAGGCGACAACATCCTGGATGTAGCATTAGCCAAAATTGGCGATAAAGGACTATTCACCAAGGAATTAGAATTGGGAATGATCAATCAAGAGATTGATTTTGCCGTGCATTCCCTCAAAGATTTACCAACAAATCTGCCTGAAGGTTTAGCATTAGCCGCCATCACAGAACGGGAAAACCCCGCCGATGCGTTAGTAGTGTATGAAAAATTCAAAGATAAGCAAATCGATACTCTCCCCCCCGGTGCGGTAGTGGGTACATCGTCTTTGCGACGCTTGGCACAGTTACGTAATAAGTTCCCTCACCTGACATTTAAAGACGTGCGCGGAAACTTAAATACACGCCTTGCCAAACTCGATGCAGGTGAGTACGATGCTTTAATTTTAGCGGCTGCTGGATTGCAACGTTTAGGTATGGGCGATCGCGTTCACCAAATTCTTCCTAAAGAAGTATCATTACACGCCGTCGGTCAAGGTGCATTAGGAATCGAATGCCGTGGTGATGATACAGAATTAATATCATTACTTAAGGTCATTGAACACCCCGAAACCCGCGATCGTTGTTTAGCCGAACGCTCCTTTCTACGCAGTTTAGAAGGTGGTTGTCAAGTACCCATTGGTGTAAATACAGAAATAGATGGGGAGAATTTAACACTAACTGGTGTAGTTGCCAGCATCGACGGACAAAATCTAGTCAAAGATACTGTCAGTGGTGCAGCGAGTGATGCAGAAAACCTAGGTATAGAACTAGCGAAACTCTTACGTCAACAAGGCGCGCAAGAAATTTTAGATGCCATCTTTGCAGAGATTCAACGGGGTTCTTAACCGATGAGGCTACCAGATGTGTTTAGATAAGGAGTAATTCGTAATTCGTAATTCGTAATTCGTAATACCCTACGGGAAGCAAGCTACGTAATTCGTAATTACTTCACAGAAAACCTCAAGAGCCGGGGACATAAAAATTACCATGCGGATTCTATTTGTAGCAGCAGAAGCAGCACCCATTGCTAAAGTTGGTGGTATGGGTGATGTTGTCGGGGCATTACCAAAAATCTTGAGAAAAATGGGGCATGATGTACGTATTTTCTTGCCCTATTATGGCTTTCTAGGCGACAAAATGGAGATTCCCCAAGAGCCTGTTTGGCGGGGATATGCCATGTTCCAAGATTTTGCAGTTTACGAAACAATTCTGCCTGGTACTGATGTTCCCTTGTACTTATTCGGACATCCTGCCTTCGATCCTCGTCGCATCTATGGCGGTGATGATGAAGACTGGCGTTTTACATTTTTCGCCAATGGTGCAGCTGAATTTTGCTGGAATTACTGGAAACCAGACATTATTCACTGTCATGATTGGCATACAGGGATGATTCCTGTGTGGATGCACCAGTCTCCAGACATCACCACAGTCTTTACAATTCACAATTTGGCATATCAAGGGCCTTGGCGTTGGTATTTAGAGAAAATTACTTGGTGTCCTTGGTATATGCAAGGACATAATACAATGGCGGCTGCGGTGCAATTTGCCGATAGAGTTAATACAGTTTCTCCTACCTACGCCGAACAAATTAAGACTCCTGCTTACGGTGAAACGATAGAAGGTTTACTATCTTTTATCAGTGGTAAGTTATCTGGGATTGTCAACGGGATAGATACGGAAGTATACGACCCAAGTACAGATAAATATATTACTCAAACCTTTACTACTGAAACTTTAGACCAACGCAAAGCTAATAAAATTGGCCTGCAAGAAGAAGTAGGTTTAGAAGTAAATAAAAACGCCTTTTTAATAGGCATGGTGACGCGGTTAGTTGAGCAAAAAGGTTTGGATTTAGTCATCCAAATGTTAGACCGCTTTTTGGCGTATACTGACGCTCAGTTCGTCTTGTTAGGGACAGGCGATCGCTATTACGAAACGCAAATGTGGCAATTAGCATCACGCTACCCCGGACGTATGGCCACCTATCTGCTATATAATGACCCTCTTTCCCGTCGTATCTATGCCGGTACAGATGCTTTCTTAATGCCTAGCCGCTTTGAACCCTGTGGAATTAGCCAAATGATGGCTCTGCGTTACGGTAGTGTCCCCATCGTTCGCCGCACAGGAGGACTAGTAGACACCGTATCCCATCATGATCCCATGAACGAAGCAGGTACAGGCTATTGCTTTGACCGTTACGAACCTCTAGACTTATTCACCTGCATGATTCGCGCCTGGGAAGGTTTCCGTTTCAAACCCCAATGGCAAGAATTGCAAAAACGGGGTATGAGTCAAGATTTCAGTTGGTATAAATCTGCTAAAGAGTACGATAGACTTTACCGTTCTATGTACGGCTTACCAGAGCCAGAACAAGAGGGAACAGAAGCCGAATTAGCGTTAAGCAATCAATAAGCAATTGAAACTGTTTTTATGCAAAAGCAAAAATGGTCAAGCATTGTGCTTGACCATTAGCTTGAATGTGTATACCCTGTAGTAGCTGTCAGTAGGTGATGGTGATTTAGATGTTAACTTTCTGAGCCATCGTCACCAACTACTTGGGACTTGAGAGTAGTAATTTCGCTGTTTAATTCTTGTCTGGTTGAAGCTTTGAGCAGGTAGCGGTAAACAAACCAAGCAGAATAACCAATACCAATCAACTCAAAGGTTGGTGCTACCAAAGGAATATCATTCAAAGCATCTAATACTGCCAAAAGTACCCTAACTGCAACCAATGAGCCGACAATTAAGCCTACAGTGACTAAAGGCTGCTTATATTGATTAAAGAAGTTACCGACATAATCAGGCAGGGTTGCTAAAAATTGAGAAATTTGCTCTCCGTATTTTACCCATTGTTCTTGAGATTCTACAGGAGGTTGAAGTTTAGTAATAGTTCCTGTTTGGTTGTTGATATCTGGCACTGTTGTCTCTTTGGATTGGGTTTGGGCGAATTCAGGTTCTTGCATGTTCACTTCCATAAATTTGACAGTTGAGTTTCTCTAATCCCGACAATTACAACCAAAAGGCTGTTGATTAGACGCAGGGGGAGGAGGCAGGGGGAAGAGGGGACTGGAGGTACAAACCGAACTTTGTCACACTTCTTAAGGGAGATTAAGAAAGCTAGCTTGCTTCCGCCAAATGGTAGGTTAACACAAGAAACTGGCTGAAATCTCCCTTGCTGTCTTTTACTCTGGGTTAAAACCCCAACGCCAGTTCTCTCAAGTCCGAAAACCCTCTCACGAGACTGGCTCTGCCTTGTGGGTGGCTTTTCTCCCCTGCTTCCCTTCTCTGCGTTCTCTGCGAGAGGCTACGCCAACGCGGAGCGTGTCGTAGACAGAGGCTACGCCAACGGCTGACGCTCACAACGGAAGTCTGCTTCCTTCCCCCCTGCTGTTTGATTAGGCAATGCACTCTGGCATTCACTAGAGTTTGGCAATAGGGTTGAATGTCCTATAACCATAATTGCCTTGTAACATCTACTGCATCAACTACAAGGTAGACAGTCACTAGGCTGCTAGAAATCAGAAGGCTACAGAATGTCATAAAATCAGAGGGTTTTTGAGTTCTGTTTTCATGAATCAACTGGAAACTTCAGGTTGTCATTATCCCAGGCTGTGTCAATTGCTCATCTTCGTACTGAAAATCCAGTACAGATCATGCAATAAATCACTCTACCTCTCATTTATATAAGCACAAATGCTGATTTCATCTGAATATTAAAGCTATCTTCAGCCTTGTTCGTCAATGAAAGTATTGATTCTTGATATTTGAATATATCTTCACTATTCAAACCTCATCCTTCATAAAAATTAGGATTAGTAACGCCGTGTGCAACTTTTTTTCAAACCTAACCCCCAACCCCTTCCCTACAAGGGAAGGGGAGCAAGAATCAAAGTAGAGACGTTCCATGCAACGTCTCTACAGTTGCAGGGGAGAGGTACTCTATGAGAAGAGCTTCCCTCTATGGAGAGGGATTTCAAGAATAAGTCGCACATCGCATATTAGTACTATTTTCCCAGTTGATTCGCAACCAAACTGATTAACTTTGTTTTAGTAGTAATGTACTATTTTTCAGACACATCAAGTACTAACTACAAATTAGAGATGCGATCGCCTGGTGAAGTGAATTAATGTGAAGTTTTGGCAGATTAAGCGATTTTGGGTGACTTCAAATACATTTGAGAGGTATGTGAGAGATTTTATTGGCTAACACCCAACTCTCTCACCCCATCTTTTGTTTCTTAAAGTTTAGCTGACTTAGTTGGCATTAATCCCAGTCAGGAATTTCTTGGCCATCTTCACCACCTATACCAATGGCAGTGTGATAAATTTCTGCATCAGTGATGGTGAGGTTGTCCATTGATGCACCATACACATTGGAATCAATGACATGAGCGCGAGTCATGTTCACGTTGTCCAGATTAGCTTTTTTGAAGTTGACGTTGGTGATGAAGGCTGAAGTTAAGTTTGCGCCTTTCAAGTTAGCGTTAGTAAAATCAGCACCTTCGAGGTTTGCACCGCTCAGGTTTGCACCCGCTAGATTTGCTCCTCGTAAATCAGCACCAATTAAATGTTCGCCACTGAGGTTCATGCCTGATAGATTACACCCACCACATTCCCCAGTTGATAATAGCCGTTGTAAGTCTTGTGGATTCCCAGCCTTGACTGAGCTAACAAAAAACAGGGGAGTAGCTAACACTACGGCTGCTAATAGCTTAAGTTTCATAATTATCCCCCTTTCTCCTTTACTCGTGTCCGTTCTTTTCCTCACGATTCTATTATCTCACTAACTTCCTAAATAATGTTGATTTAAATCACAATTTAGTTTTGTAAATTACGGGTGTATTTGTGAGGCTGAAAAGATGATTGGTTATGGTTTATAGCCATTTGATTCTGAGCGATTAAGCATAAATACTTGACTTAATTTAATATTAAATATTTTTAAGAGAATGTATCGATAGATATATTTTTTATTCACAGGAATTTTTACTGATTTACCAATAAGAAAAAGCTATCAATATTTACAAAAAATCAGTATATTACATCACTGAGGTAATCCCTGATATACTGATTAACTAGTTGGGGTTGTTCTTGTTGAACCCAATGTCCACAAGCAGGAATATACTTAATTTCGAGATTTTTCACATAGGTGTCGGTATTATAAGTAAGTTCCTTTCCTAGTGCGGTATCATTTTCGCCCCAAATCATCAGTGTGGTAACTTGTAAAATATCCCAATTTTTCTGGAAGAGGGAACTAGAGAAAACATTACGGTAATAGTTCAACATAGCTGTGAGTGCGCCACTTTTAGCCGATGCTTGACGATAAGCTTCAAGATCATCTGGAGTGAATGCTAATTGATTAACTGCTGTACCAGAAATTGCTTTAGCAATTGCTTGATAATGATCAAATTTCAAGAGAAATTCTGGTAGCCAGGGTAGTTGAAATAAGAAGATATACCAACTACGCAACAATTGTTGAGGAGTAGATAAGCCTTGAGCAAATTTTGCAGGGTGAGGTAAGTTCAGCACAATTAAACGATCTACCATTTCAGGATGAGCATAGGCAAAATTCCACGCGATCGCACCTCCCCAGTCATGTCCAACTAAAATACAACTATCGTGTCCTAATCCCTTAATCACTCCCTCAACATCCTGAATAAATTCAGCCATGACATAAGCTGATTTATCTTTTGGCTTATCACTATCGTTATAGCCACGCAAATCCACAGCCACCACCTGGAAATGTTGAGCAAATTCTGGAATTTGATGCCGCCAAGAATACCAAAACTCAGGAAACCCATGTAAAAACAGCATTAAACGTCCTCTCCCTTGGGTGACATAATGCAGTTTCACACCGTTAGTGTTGATATATTCGTGCTGCCAAGAATTTTGGTCTGTAAACATGAGGTTAAAGTTAGGAATTGGCAAAAAGTAAGAGATTTTGGGATTATTTTACAGTAATTCTTGATCTTGCTCATCAATCCCTTGGCGGATAAAACCAATTTCCAATGGACTATACCCTTGATAATCGTTTACTGATTTACAGCAGACTCGATGTTTATGAGGTACAGCAATTGATTGAAAAAAGTAATAAGTAATGAGTAATGAGTAATGAGTAATAAGTAAGGCTCTTGCGTTGGTTTTATGGTACGGCATTAAAATAGCCGTTTTATAGAAAGATTCAAAAACTTAAAATCCAATTATAGCAAGGAACATAGGGTTTGATTATTTCGACTTTATCCAAAATTAAGAACTCGGTTTCTGTATCTGGCAAAAATCATGGACTTTTGGCAAATACTTTATCTATGTCACTAAGCATCGATAAAGTTAAAAAATTAAAACTACCATCCAACCAGGGTTTTAGGGATAGCGATCGCGTCATTACGAAAATGGATAAAGTCGAGCTTAGATTTTATTTATTATTCTACTCCATCCAAGAAACTGAAGAGCCTAAATTTACTCATTACTCATTACTCATTACTCATTACTCATTACTCATTACTCATTACTCATGGTAAAATTTTATCTATTAGCACTAGTATGAGGTATGATTTTCCTGTTGTTGATTTTTGAGTAGAAAATAAATGACAAAGTTTGTGGAATCGATCCTACCAATAGAACAAGTAATCAAAACTCTGCAACAGGATTTACCCACACTGTTTGCCAAAGATATATCCTATGACATCTATACAAAAGATATTTACTTTCAAGACCCAGTAAATAAATTCAAATATAAATTTAATTACCGAATCATATTTTGGACTTTAAGATTTCATGCTCGGCTATTTTTTACAGAAATCTACTTTGATGTACATGAAATACATCAATCAGCCCCAGATACAATTATAGTGCAGTGGACAGTGCGGGGAGTCTTGCGTGTACCCTGGAAAGCAAAGCTTTTTTTCAATGGTTACTCAACCTATACACTAAACTCAAATAACTTAATTTACGAGCATATTGACACTTGGGATCGCAAACCAAGCGAAATTCTCCAACAGTTTTGGCAAAAACAATAAAGCCAATTCACAATTCGCTTATTCTTGGGGAATCCTCACAGGTAAAACATCGTGAAAATGTTTATAATCGATGTAGCGATGACCATCATTTGTGTGATGAAAAATATCAACAAATCGACTATTCCAGATAATATGATCAGCAGCGTAAGTATGTCGAGCATGAACTACTTGTGAGACTGTTTCATCAATGCCACTGAGAGAAATCACAATAGTAGTATTAGTTTGAGCAAGGGATTCTGCTGTCATTCCATAAAGAGGACTCAATTCATCAATTCGGTGCATGGCTACCCAACTTAGGGCAAAATTAGGTGTTTGGTTTCTCACTAATTTTAAATCGTGAAATCGCCGAATCAATTCACCTTCTGCTGTCACTTCATCCCGCATTAAATAGACGCGCATATGTGCTTCTAGGATGAAATTACGACGCTGGTTAGCAGTGCGAAACATGAAAGTTGGTAAGCCTTCATGGGGTGTAATTACTGCTACACGGCTAAATATAACACGGGCTGTAGGACGGGAAAAACGAGCAAATGCTAATCCTGTCATCACCGCAATTCCTACCAAACCAATCATTGCTTCTATTGTGACAATAATATTGGCATAAGTTGTTTTAGGGTACATTGCGCCATAACCGATAGATGCTAGGGTTTGGACGCTGAAGAAAAATACATCCAGAAAAGAGCCTGGTTGAGCGTTGGCAATGCAGTCTCCACCTGCTAAGTAGGCTAAAGCAAATAAGGCATTAATTACTACATAAAAAATACAAATCAGGATGATGAAACCACCCCAAGGAATTGTGAGTAGGAGATGGTAAGGATCGCGCCAATAGGAATACCATGCACCCATCCCAAGTATTTCAAATTGTCCGTTGTTGATTTTAATATGGATTCGCGGTAGTATACCTTGTTTTTTGGGTTTAGCAGGTTTTTTTAATGGAGATTTCATTGATAATAGGCACAAAAAATATAACTGGGGATTTAACTAAAACTTAAAAGCTGATATGTTCAGTTCTGGTATAGTTGAGACTTCATAAATAACGCCGTGTGCAACTTTTTTGCAAACCTAACCCCCAACCCCTTCCCTACAAGGGAAGGGGAGCAAGAATCAAAGTAGAGACTTTGCATACAACGTCTCTACAGTTGCAGGGGAGAGGTACTTTACGAGAAGAGCTTCGCTCTATGGAGAGGGGTTTCAAGAATAAGTCGTACATCGCATTAATATAGATAGTGTGAAATGCTCATGAATAGAATATTTTGGATTATTGCGTTAGTTGCATTTATTAATTCCTTGAGTTTTACGATTTTAATTCCTATTATCTATATTTACAGTAAGCAATTTGGGCTGAGTGATTTCCATACTAGTTTACTATTTTCCACTTATGCGATCGCGCAATTTTTCGCCACTCCAGTCATTGGCAAACTCTCAGACCGCTTTGGCCGTAAGCCTTTATTGATAATTAGTTTAGCTGGGACAGTGATTGCTAATTTTTTCGCTGGCACTGCTACAGCCGCAATAACTCTGTTTTTAGCACGTTTTTTAGATGGAATTACTGGAGGTAATAATGCTGTAGCTCAGGCGATGATTTCTGATGTGACTGAGCCAGAAAGGCGCGCTCAAGGTTTTGGCATCTATGGAGCAGCAATGGGTTTAGGTTTTGTGCTAGGGCCAGCCACCAGTTTAGCCGCACAGCAGATATCTTTAGGCGCAGCGTTTTTAGTATCGGCTAGTGTGGCGATGATAGGTCTTGTCATCACCCTGTTGTTCTTGCCAGAGACTCTCAAAAGCCAAGATCATCTAGCAAATAATAATATTTTTGATTTGGGTTTAGATAATTTAGTTAAAGGTTTAGCTATTCCTAAAATAGGTATTTTATTGATAATTAACTTTTTTATTGGCACGACCTTCACAGTATTTACCTTTGCTTTTCAACCTTATTTCATTAAGGTATTAAAACAAAATAGCGAGTCATTAACATTAATGTTTCTTACCTTTGGAGCGTTAGGAGTGATTAT
Organism: Trichormus sp.; assembly: GCA_050633005.1. GTDB lineage: Bacteria > Cyanobacteriota > Cyanobacteriia > Cyanobacteriales > Nostocaceae > Trichormus. The sequence continues at coordinate 20,247 of JBODRP010000012.1, forward strand.
GCAAACATGGGGCGTGAAAATTTTAAGTCAATATTTGAATGAAGTAAAAATATTGCTTTTAAGCTTATGCGTGAGGAGTTTTTCATTTCTGCTGATGCCAGTTTTTCCTATAGCCAGTTATTTCGTAGTTGTTAGTATAGTCTTTTCCTTATTTAATTCCTTAGTGCAACCGATGATTAACACTTTGATTTCACTAAATGCCAAACCAGCACAACAAGGTACAGCTTTGGGATTAAATTCATCTTATTTAAGTGTGTCTAATGGAGTTGGCCCTGTAATTGCTGGTGTGTTAGTTAATCAAAACTATCCCCAAACTTATAGCTATCCTTTATATTTAGCTGGAATACTGACTTTTTTAGTCTTACTGTTTGCTATAACTAATCGAAACAAATATATTCCTGAATAATTCGTAATTCGTAATACTCGCAAAGCGAGAAGCAAGCTACGTAATTCGTAATTAATTTGAATAGTATAAAACCCTGCTTTCTGGAAAAAACAGGGTTTTAATAAAAGCCTATTTATAAAATAAATATTAAGTAGAGGAGGCAAAAAGCGGTGTGGATTTTACTCCCCACCGAACTTCAGATGCCTGCGGCAAGCCCTTCGGGTTCAACAGTTCCCTACGGCGGGAAACCCGCCTACAGGACTGTTTCACCGCTAAAGCGTCTACGGCGGAAGCCGCCGCTCTGAGTTCTCGCTTTATTGCTGTTGTGTTATTGCTATGTAAGGATTTGGGGATTTTACCAAATGATATCTAGCCGCAGAGCATCAATATTATACCGTGCGTTACGCTTTGCTTGAACGCATCCTAAAATTTAAGTTTTACTACCATACACTCTACCCCCTGTTCAATTTTCAGGTTTTGGTAATTGACCTTGAGAACAACGGTCAAACCACTCTTGATATTTTTTTTGGTGTGCTTCATTGTCTACAGAAATTGATATTAATACCTCCTGACAACCGTGGTTGCGTTCTAGAGCGATCGCATTTAATAATAAACTGGCAATCTTAGGAGATATAAACCTACCATTTACACTTAAACCGCTACATTGACCAGTAAATTCTAATATTTCACCTGCCGTCAATTCAACACCGCTTATTTCCCCATTACTTAAATCAACTTCTGCTAATTGCTTATGATCGGGGGTAATTTGTTCTACAATTAATTTTTCCCTACGCACAGGAATTTCTACCATCTTGGTTTCGACAACTTTCCGCACAATTACTTCACCAAGTTTCTGCTTCTTGGTATCAACTACTAACTGTTCTTCAAGTAAGCGGATAAGTTTATCTTCATTATTTGTAGGGTCTGATATTTTCTGGTGTTCTGGTGTTTGTGAGGTTAAATATTCAGTCATATAATATTTGTAAATCAATTATGATTAAAATTACTGACAAGTACAGGTAAAATTAATAGAACTGGCAAAAGCTATACCTGTACTTGCACTAACTTCACTTGAGTTAACTAACGGTTAACGCTCCTCAACTGGAAGATTAGGAGCATTCACATCTAACTCTTCACGGCGGATAGTATCTTCAGCTTGCACTGTTTCTTGCTCAACGACTTTTTTGACTCTGACTTCTTCTCTAACAACAGCCTCTTTGCGAATTTCAGGGGTTTCTTCATGAAGTTCTACGCGAGCCACTTCACCTTCACGGAAGTTAGCCTCACCAGGGGACACAACTCTACCTGCATCTTCTGGGGTGACACGTTCAATCACAACTCGTTCCCTTTCTACGGGGACTGCAACCCGTGCAGTTTCAGTTTCAACGCGCTTACCAACACTTACTTCTCCAGTTTTTTGACGGCGTTTATTTGCAATCAACCGCTCTTCATATAATCGCATGGTTTCATGATGGGGTTCACGAAGTCCATACAAATTAGGTTCTTGTTCGTATTTATAACTCTCGCGGGTATAAGCGGGTGTTGTTTCTAATGGTGCTTCTACAGGTGTTGTTGTTTCTAAGGGTGCTGATGTATCTAAAGGTTGAGTGCTGTAGCTGGGATGGCGATATACTCCACGCACTTGCTCTTCATAGTCATGATCTAAATTTAAGCGTTCATTAAATTCTGGTAAGTTTTCTGCTTGTTCTCTAGTCATACCAATGGCATAAACTCGATCTGTACCTCTGTCAATACGAGTACGACCAACTGGTAATAAAACCTTCTTACCAAAGATCCAAAAACCTAGGTCAACAATTAAATAGCGGAAATGACCATCTTCATCTACTAAAACATCGTTAACTGTGCCAATTTTTTCATTATTTCTTTCTGTGTAGACACCAAGACCTTTAATATCATCCCCTTGCAGTGTATCCCGGTAATTAGGATCAAAATCTTCTAGTTTGTAAAGTACCATTTGCTTGTTCCTTAGAAATTTATAAACTATCTCATAATTACTAACTTAGAGATTTATGGTAGATATTGCATCTTTCATTTGAATGAATTATTGCTATTGAGAAATATCAAAGGTTATAAGTTGAACGACTAAAGCAGTGGTATTTAGTTCGTAGTAAGGACTTTAGTCCTTGTTTGACAGGACTTACGCAAGTGTGACAATTGATCATTGATGCGTGACGCTATATCATGACTACCTTCACATAGTTTTGCAGCGTCACACATCCTACTAGACTGTCAGCAGTCAAAAACTTTCATCAATGATGATGCAATGTATTACCTGCTGTATCAATATCTAGTTCTTCCCGCCGAATGCTATCTTGTGCTTCTACTGTTTCTTGTTCAATAATTTTTTTAACTCTGACTTCTTCACGCACAAAAGCTTGTTTACGGATTTCAGGGGTTTCTTCGTAAACTTCTATCCGTGCTACTTCTCCGGCTTGAAATTTAACTTCTTTGGGATCTAATATGGTGTCTGTGGCTGTTTGTGGCACGCGTTCAATTAAGATCCGCTCTTTTTTTACAGGAACTGTAACTCTTGTAGTTTCAGTTTCAATGTGTTTACCAAGTGCTACTTCTCCTGTTTTCACCCGTTGTTTGTTGGCAATTAAACGTTCTTCATACAATCTAAATGTTTGATGATATGGCTCATTTAATTTGTATAAATCAGCTTCGTGTTGGGAGCTATATTCACCAGTTTGAGGTCGAAAAACATGACGCACTCGCTCTTCATAATTTTCATCTACTACCAAACTTTCGTGGTATTCGGGTAAATGTTCTACTTGCTCTTTACTCAATCCATCTACATAAACACGTTTGGCAGGATAATTGATGTGCGACAGTCCAATTGGTAGTAAGATTTTTTTATTAATTCCATCTAAATCGGTAGAGACAACTAGATAACGAAAACGTCCTTCTTTGTCAACTAAAGCATCAGCAATTGAACCAACTAATACTCCACCTTCAGTATATAGTTCTAATGATTTTACATCAGCACCACCAAAAGTTTCTCGATAGTTGGGGTCAAATTCTTCGAGTTTATACAGAGGCATATACTATTCCTAAATTTTTTTAAACAATATCTATTGTCATGCTCTAAAATTTGTCAGATTCGTGAAGTTTTATTACCCATTTTTGTTGACAAAAGGGCAGTTATTAACTCTGATAAAATAATTGAGCATCGCTATATCAATTAGGGTAAAAATGTTTTGTCTGGATTCCCTCTGGCTAGCGACTGAATTTGTGGGAGTAGGTTATCAGTTGGTAGTCAGGACTTTAGTTCTGAGAAAATGAAAAAGCAGGGGAGCAGGAAGCTAACGTCTTCAGGGAACACCAAAAAATAAATTATCCGAAATTGATGGTTGGGTAGGGTGCGTCAGTATGAATAATTTCTGCTTATAGTTAGGTTATATTGCACTGACGCACCCTACAGATTGGATATTTTTTTATCTGGAAGTACCTAAGTCTTTGAGTAGATTTAAGCAAGTTTAGTTTAACGGAAAATTACCTACAAGTTGGAGGGAGTAGCGATCGCAGTTTTTCTGACAGGTTGTCTAATTTGGGCTTTGACTGCTTCTACAATGGCATCAGCATCGATTTTGGCAGCATGAAGTAATTCTTGGGGTGTGCCGGAACAGGGTAAATCACGCACTGCTAACTTAATAACTTGCAGTTGTGGCCCCTCATAACTACAAATATCGCCACTACCAGCAAAGGCATCTAGGACGGCTGCACCTAATCCCCCTTCACTCCAATGGTCTTCCACTACTACTAAGTTACCTTCGGTATCCTGGGCAGCTTGATGTAGGGTTTGTACATCAATGGGTTTCACGGAGTAAGCATCAATTACGCGGATTGTAATCCCTTCATTTTTGAGGCGGTCATAAGCTGTGAGTGCTTCATGTAAAGTAATTCCAGCAGCAATTACCGTGGCTCGATCTTGGTCGGAACTCCGAAGCACTTTACTCCCACCAATGGGGAAATCTTCATCTGCACCATAGATTACTGGTGTGCTTTCCCGTGTAGTACGGAGGTAAACTATACCATTGCGATCGCTCATTTGCTCTACTAATTTTGCTGTCTGATTGCCATCGCTAGGATATAAAACTGTACTACTCCAAATAGCCCGAAATGCGGCTAAATCTTCCAATCCCATCTGAGAAGCACCATCTTGACCAATGGATACACCTGCATGAGAACCAACTAATCTAATGTTGGCACGGGAGACAGCCGCCATTCTTACAAAATCATAGGCACGAGTTAAAAAAGCTGCGAAGCTAGAAGCAAAGGGTTTGTAATTTCGGACTTGCAAACCCACAGCCGCCGCTACCATTTGCTGTTCCGCAATGTACATTTCAAAATATCGTTCTGGGTAAGCTTCGGCAAAATCTTCAGCGTAAGTAGAATTGCTCACCTCTGCGTCTAGGGCGACTACTTGGGATTGTGCCGCACCTAAAGCTTTGAGCGCATCACCATAGGCGCGGCGAGTGGCTACCTTTGCACCTTTGTCGTAGGTAGGAAGTTGCAAAGTTTGGGCAGTAGCGATAGTTGCAGGCTGTGCTTGGGTGTCTGGTTTTCTGACTGTAATTTTAATGTGGCGTTCACCACCTAATTCGGCAATGGCTTGTTTTTCTGCCTCTGGTTTTAAGGCTTTACCGTGCCAACCGCCTAAATCTTCCAGAGAACTTACGCCTTTACCTTTCTTAGTACGGGCGATAATTACTGTAGGGCGATCGTTAATCGTCACAGCTGCACTCAAAGCTTGATCAATTTCCGTTAAATCATGACCATCAATTTCGATAGCTTGCCAACCAAAAGCCCTAGCCCGATTAGCATAGGCTTGAGTATTCCAGCCTAATTCTGTCTGACCCCGTTGACCGAGGCGATTAACATCAATAATAGCAATGAGATTGTCTAGGGTATAGTGAGCCGCATGATCAAAGGCTTCCCAAATCGAACCTTCAGAGGTTTCACTATCACCTAATAATACCCAGACATTATAGGGTAGTTGGTCTAAATACTTGCCTGCTAGAGCTAACCCCACACCTACAGGTAATCCCTGTCCTAATGAGCCAGTGGCCACATCAACCCAAGGTAAAACCGGGGTGGGATGTCCTTCTAGGGGGCTTCCCTGTTGCCGCAATGATAGCAATTCTGTATCACTAATCACCCCAACCGCTTTATACATAGAATAAAGCAACGGTGCAGCGTGTCCTTTTGAGAGAACAAAGCGATCGTTATTGGGGTTATGGGGATGCTCAAAGTCATAATGGAGATAATTAGACAACAACACCGCCATTAAATCTGCCGGCGACATTGAAGACGTGGGATGACCTGAACCAGCAACGGTTGTGGCGCGAATACTATCAACTCGCAATTGTTGCGCCAGTTCATGCCATTGGTGTAGCTGCTCCTGTATGGTCATGGTATTTTACCTGGATAAAAAAGAGTAAGTTTTTAGGTTATTTTTGCTATTTTGAATGGTTTTAATTCAATGCTTTTAAAATTGCTGATTATCCCATGAAAACATCAGAAAATTTTAGCTTTAAATTTTAGCTTTGGACTAGGAATAAAGCTCACTATATGTAGGGTGTGTTAGCAGAGAAAGTACATCACATCCCAAAGCTTACGGTGCGTTACGGCTTACGCCTAACACCATTTCACGAAAATAATGAGACAGATCCAAACCATGAAAGCCTGACTAGATAAGACTTTCTTAATTACGAATTACGAACTACGAATTACGAATTGGTATAACACACCCTACGCGTTTGTTCAAAAATCAAATCTGAGTCCTATATGCTTGAATCAAATTTAAAGATTTGACATCATAATTACTTCTTTCTAATGGAGTAATCAATATTTATTTCTCTAGGAATATAAAAAAGCAGATAAAAATAATTATTTTAGAGGAATATTTTTGCAGTGGATTTCCTCTAGTACATCTATATTCAATTTTGAATTGATTCATATTACCAATGGGTAACAAGAACTTACACCCAAAGCGATCAGCTACCCTGAATAAAACGCGATCGCCTGAAAATATTGCAGAAAATTCTATACCCGGAAATCAACCTCAAGATTCATTGATTGCTCAAGGCTGGCAGCGTGAACAATATATTGGTATTGGTATTTTATTGATAATTTTGATTGCTGCGATCGGCTTTTTTAGTCGTCGTTTTGAATATGCAATTTTGTTGGCTTTAGCTCTTAGTATGGTTTTGATAGTTTTATTTTTGAGTGTTTAAGGGACTTCCAGATGAATAAATTCAAAATTCAAAATTCAAAATTCAAAATAAAAGAGAATTTGTACCTTTTCAGGGGTTAAAAATTCATGCATAATCCTTTCCTCTCCTCGCTGAGTAAAATTTGCATTGGCAAAACTTATTTTTACCGTTGTTGAAGTAACAAGTAACAAATCATGGGTATTTACTCATTACTCATTACTCATTACTCATTACTCATTACTCATTACTTATTACTTATTACTTATTACTCATTACTCATTACTCATTACTCATTAGACGACATTAAACCCCCTTCAACTTTTTCCGCCATAAACGTAGCCACAAAGAAACTGACTTCACCCAATTTCCCCCTAATAGATCGTGAAGGAGAGTATAAAAGCAGGGGATAATAAATAATGTCAGGAGTGTGGCTAAGGATAAACCGGAAAATACAACCACACCCAATGGTTGCAGAAATTCTGCTCCTTCACCAATTCCCAATGCTAAGGGGAACATACCTAAAACTGTGGTGATGGTAGTCATTAAAATGGGGCGTAATCTTTGGGGTGCAGCTAGCAAAATAGCGGTTCTGCGGTCTATTTGCTCTCGTTCGCGGATTTGGTTGGCTAATTCGACCATGATAATAGCATTGTTAACCACAATCCCCACTAGTAAAACTGCACCGACAATGACAGTTGCACCAATGGCTGTTTTAGTTATGTAAAGTCCAAAAATACCACCAGCCAAGGCTAGGGGAATTGTGAACATAATGGCTAAGGGGTCAATCAGGGAATTGTACTGCACTGCCATGACGACAAATACCAAAAATATGGCTAATCCCCCTAAAAGTTGCAGTGAACTTTGCAGTTGTTGATTTGATGTTGCTGCTGCACTGGGTAAGATGCTGACACCTTCTGGTAAGTCGAGGCTACTTACTATGGCTTGAACTTGTTCTAAAGCTGCACTGAGGCTAGCCCCTTCTGCTAAGTTGCCTGCAAAGATAGCAACTTGGCGTTGGTTGATGCGCTGAATCTCTCCTGGGGCTTGGTCTTCGACAATTTGGGCAACGTCGCTTAAGCGAACTTGGCGATTGCCATCTACAAATAAGGGTAATCTCTGAAGTTGAGAAGGTGTTTGTAGAGATGTTTCATTTAATTGCACCCGCACATCTATTAAACGGTTGCCCCGTTGTAACTGGGTGGGGATGCTGCCTTCCAGGGCGGTTTGAATTGTATTACCGATGTCTTGGGTGTTTAATCCCAAAGCGGCGACTCGTTCCCAGTCGGGACGAATTTGAATTTCTGGTTGTCTGTCATCGGCATCAGGGCGAAATCTAGATAAGGTGGCGCGTTCTTCTAAGGCTGCTAAAACTTGACGACCAGCCTCTTCTAAAGTTTGTGAATTATTACCTTGAAGAATAATGTCAACATCAGCGTTACGGACAGGGGAGTTATTGACAATTAAACCTCTGACTTGACCAGGGGATAGGCGGAGGCGAATGCCTGCTAAGTTTAATTTGTTAACAGCTTGGGTGACTCGTTCAATGTAAGCATCTATATCTGTGCCAGGTTTGAGGGTGATGTTACTACTACCGCGTAGGGGATTCGCACTGGTATTAGTGCCGAATAATGCACCACCTGCTGTGGAAAACACATATTCTGTTTCTGGTTGTTGACGGAGGATTTCTTCTACCGCATTCATAACTTTGCGGTTAGTTTCGACGGGTGTACCTGGGGGAAATTGGGCGAATAAATTGGCTTGTCCGGTGTTGATGCGGGGGAGAATTTCTTGGGGAATTTGGGGGAGCATCCATAAACTACCAGCACCAAAAACGAGAATGGCGATCGCAATTGTCACTAACCGCCAACGTAAAATCATCTTTAAAAAGCTACCATACATTCTAGTAGCAGCTAAAAAGCGGCGATTAAATTGCTTTAATAGCCAAAATTCGCTCAAATAACTAGAAATTCTCCAGCCTAACATCCGCGAGGTCAGCATTGGTACAACGGTAGCGGCAATCAAAATCGAAGCGGCCACGGAAAAGCTAATGGTGAGAATTAATTCGTTGAATAATAAAGCTATAAAGCCCCCAATCAGCAAAAACGGTAATACTGCCACTAAGTTGGTACTAGTCGAGGCAATTAAGGCTGATTCTACTTCTCGGCTACTTTGTTCGGCTTGAGCAATTAATTCTTGTGGACGTAAACGGCCATGATTATCTTTACCGGGAGTCATACCAACCCCCTCGGCAATGTTTTCTAACATGACGATGGAGTTATCTACAACAATACCCACACCCAAGGCTAAACCACCCAAACTAAAAACGTTAAGTGTTAAGCCAAATACCCCCATTAAGATAATTGCGGCTAGGGTAGCTAAGGGAATAGCAACAACAATAATAAAGGTTTGCCGTAGTGAACCGAGAAATAACAGAACTGCGATCGCTGCTAGTGCTGTACCAATTAACCCGGAAGTTGTAACATTGGCAATAGAATTGCGGATAAATTTAGATTCGTCTAAGGTGGGTGTCATAATTGTTCCTTCGGGAATGACACCAGATGCTTGCAACTGTTCTAAACGGGTTTTGACAGCATCAACGACGTTAATAGTATTCGCCTCTGGCTGCTTTTGAATACTTACTTTAACGGCTGGTTCACCGTTGAGGGACACAAAAATTCTTTGTCGTTCTGCACCGTCGATAACTTCGGCAAAGTCTCGCAGATACACCCGGCGAGGGGGGAGGGAGGACTGGCTGCTGGCGGCTGGGGAAGGTACTTCAAAAGATAGGTTTCTAATTTCGTCGGCGTTTTTAAAGCGTCCAACAGTCCGGGTAAGTGGTTCAGAATTTACTCCCAAAATTCGACCACCGGATATATCTTGGTTGCGGTTTCTCAACTCATCTAAAACATCAGTTAAACCTATACCCAAAGCTTGCAAGCGGTCTAAATCTAGGTTGACTCGAATTTCTTCTTGCAAACCTCCCGACACAGCTACCCCAGCAACTCCAGAGACAACACCCAATTCCCGCGCTAGTTCTTCTTCGGCAAATACCCGCAAATCAACCCCTGTTAAGGATGGGGAAGTTAAGGCAAATTCATAAACAGGTAACTGGGAAGGATCTACTTTAAATAAGCGGGGGGATTCAATGGTATCTGGTAAATTGCTTCTAGCTCTATTAAAGGCTGCTGTGGCATCATTTAAGGCTTGGTCAATGTTGCCTCCGGGTTCAAAGTACAAATCAATGCTGACTTGTCCTTCACGAGTTTGAGAAAAAACTTGAATTACACCCTCAGTAGCAGAGAAAGCTTCTTCTAGAGGTTTTGTGACTTCATCAATTGCTACCTCTGGAGAAATACCGGGTGCTTGGATGCGGATACCAATACGAGGATAGGTAATTGAAGGTAATAAATCTACAGGGAGTTTAATAACGAAAAATAAACCTAAAACTATGACTGCTAAGGTTAGCATCAGTGTGCCAATATGTTGGCGAATCGAGATGGCGCTGAGACTAAATCCACGGATGTTATTCACTTGCTGCATTTGTGGGGATGCTCCAATTTAAACTTCAAAATTCAAAGAGTTAATTTTTACCTTGGTCTTTTGAAATTTGAATTACCCTCTGGTGTTTCCGAAAGAATCGAAAGACGGACAGTTTCGCCATCTTTTAAAGGTTTACCACTACGCACCACATAGCGATCGCCTGGTTGTAAGCCGGATAAAATTTCTACTTTGCCATCAGCTTTTTCCCCTAGGGTAACAGGGCGGGCTGTGACTTTGGTTGTACCTGCTGAGTTTGTGACTACGTAAATTGTGCTACTTTGTTCTGTGGCTGGGCTTTGGAGAGCGGTTTGTGATACCACTACTCGCTGTGGTGTTTGGGTAGCAAAACTGACTCTAGCTAGCAACCCGCTACCAATATTGTTATTACTATTGGGAATAACTACTTCGACGGGAATTAAACGGGCTGTGGCATCGGCTGTAGGAGAAATGCGGGCAACTCTACCAATAAATTTTTCTTGGGGGAAGGCATCTAAACGTACTTGTGCAGATTGTCCTACCTGAATTTGGCTCAATTCTAATTCGGAGACTTGCACAACTACTTTCACCCGGCTAAAGTCGGCAATTTTCAAAGCTTCGCCCCCTGGTTGTAACAGATTTCCTGGTTCTGTGACTTTTTCGGTGATTACACCAGTAATGGGAGATGTGAGGCGAGTATAGGATCGGCGTTCTTTGGCTTGGGCTAATACTGCTTTTTGGGCAAAAACTCGACCTTTGGCGGCGGCTGTGGCTTGTTGTTCTGTGCGGACTCGTTCTTTTGCCGCCTGTAGGGATTGGGCTGCTGTGCGGGCTTTGGTGCTGGCTTGTTGGGCTAGTTGTTCTGAGATTGCCCCCTCCTGCAATAATTGCTGTTGGCGGTTAGCATCGGCTTCGGCTTGCACTGACTCTAGCCGCAGTCTCTCTACTTCTGCATTGGCGTTACTGATTTGGGTGTTAGCTCTGGCTACTTCTGACTGCAAGGCAGCTAGTTCGGCTTCTGCTTGTTTTAAGTCGGTTGAGAGAATTGTGTCATCTAATTGACCAACGGTTTGCCCTTTATTGACCGTGTCACCCACATCTAAACTTAAAGATAATAGCCTGCCTTCTACTTGCGATCGCAGTGATACTGTGCGGTATGGTGTGGTTGTACCTGTATATTCTGTTTGTGGTTGTAATCTCTCTATCCGGGCAATGGCTACATCTACAGGTGTCGCTTGATTACCTCCCCCTCTAGTGCGTTGTTGAGGTTGTGCTGTCGCTGATTCTTTTGGTAAAGATCCACAACCAGCAGTAAATATACCCACGCTAAATACAAAAGCTAGGCAGAGAAAATTGACAATCCTATCTTTCTGAGGATGATTTTTGACAATATCATTCCAGTGTGTACGATTTAACTGCCCAAGCGGCGTGTTCCTTTGCTGTTTCATCGATTTTTGTGGTAATTTTGCTTCTAAATTATCTATTTAGCTTGTTTAAACAAGTTTTTGACATAACAGCTTTTTCTCCCCACATCAACGGCTGGATATCTTGCTGGCTGAGAAATCTGGATAACCTACAAATTGTTTTGAAAAAAGTTTTTGTGTCAGACTTTACTATGTTTACGAAATAATGTCAAAACTAGTTTTACTAATACATTATTAATGCACAAATAAAACATATTTTATCTCTGATTTGACTATAACATTGGTATCAATTCAAGTCAGTAAACTCGCAATAGTGCAGAATATACTGTCTATGATCATCTTGATATTTGATTTTTGAAACAATAGGTAGTGGACTGTCAAGACGAAACCCAACATCGATATCGGTGTTGGGTTTCCTTACGTCAACCCAACCTACAATTTTTCCATGCAACATTTAAGGCTTGACACGTCAGTAGGGTGTGTTAGCAACAGCGTAACGCACGGAAAGCTTTGGCGGAGGTGCATTACGGCTTACGCCTAACACAACGGCAATATTGCAGGAGGAAAATCCACACTGCAATTTGCCTCCCCTACATATACTAGATATTCTGAGATTTTTTTCAGAAATCAAATCGGATTCATATATTGCTATGAGTATTATTTGGAATGCAAATATTTAGGTTTTCTAAATACACATCTTATAGTAACAAAAACACCACGGAAATTACTGGTGATTTTCGGTATTTAGGCAATATATTAAAAATTTTAAACTAGAATTGTCTTTTGTCTCAATGTATTATATGGAAGAAGCCAAATTTTTATTCCTTTTAGGTGAGGACAATTACGCGTGATATCAGCGTTAAAAGTTGCACACACTGCTGATGAATCCCAAATCATCGCATTTTTTAGAGAATCAGTTGGTCAGTGGCTCTCAGAAAGGCGTTACTATACTCTCCCAGATGGAGCTACTAAGGAAATTGAGAGTATCATCACTATCAGATTTTTAGAGCGAGGATGTGATGAATTGCAAAAGCTGGCTCAAATGCACGATTTAACTGATGCGGTGATGTTGGTTGGTGGTGCTGAAGTTCACTGGTGTAGTAGAGATACCCTCAAAAATCGGAATGAGTCCCAAGGATATACATTATTTGGAGCTTTAGGAAATACATTGTACCGCGATCGCGGTTTTGCCACATCTGATCCAATTACCGCTAAGTATGCTTTCCCTAACCCCAAAACTCTATGTCTGCGGACAGAGTACAATGGTTCAGTATTTGAGGAAGAGTTAAAGTTAGTTGGGAGTAAATATCGCACCAGACAAACCATTATTTCCCGTGCTGGTGAACAGTTGATGATTGGTCAATATTTAGAAAAGAGATTAGGGTAATTTTTCCATGAAAACCTGGTTTGTTGAAGAAACCAGGTTTTAAACTTCGCAACTATCAGGAATCAGCTTTAGACTTGAATTTCAACATACCCATTCCCACAACTGCCAATAAACCCAAGATAGTTCCAGGCTCAGGTACAACGGCATATATTGTAGTTGTACCACTAATCTCATTTGATACAACCAACAACGACTGACGATTAGGACTACTTGCACTAGGAATAAATAGCAAACCTTCCGGTCCTAAATCTCCTACAGCTGGGCTATTTGGTGCAGCTAGGAAATTACGGTTATTCGAGTAGGTAACATAGGTGGGGTTTTCTGGATCGGTGATATCATACACCATCGCTCCACCGATACGCTCTAAGCCTATGAAAGCATAGAAACGATCATTAATTTTGCCAACTTTGACATCCTCTGGTTCTGGGCCTTTGTTGTCGCTACGGTTATCAAAGTTGTTTTCTGTGTTGTCTGAGTTAAAAAATTGAGGCAGGAGTTTGGCTATTTTTTGCTCAAAATCTTCGCCACTGTCGTAAACTAATTTCAGTTTAGGTTCACCTGGGGCTGGGTTGTCAACGGACTCCCAAATGGTGAAAGAGCGACTACCAAAAGCATAAATTTCATCAAAATCACCGTCAGCGTCAGTATCACCAAGAGTGTTGGTAACTGTTAAGCGTCCTAGATTTGCATTGTTTTTTAAAGCAGCAGCATTAGGGAAAGCTGTAGGATCAAGTTGATAAGCAGAATTATTCACCCTGACTTCTTCACTAAAACCATCATAGTCACGAGCATCACCTTCGTTAGCTGTGACAATATAGGTTTTACCATTAACTTGGTAAGAAGCTATACCATCAGGTTGGTACATCCCGAAAACAGGCCAGTTAGCAATGTTGATAGTATTATCACGATCGCTAGCATCTAGACCGTTTCCTGGTAAACTATGATCCTTGAAGCCTAGAGGGATAACATCGGTAATTTCATTTTCAATCAAGTCAAGGAATGCGATCGCATTATTTTCTTGTAACGATACCCAAGCTTTTGTAGAGTCCTCAGAAACGGTGATATTTTCTGGTTCTAAATCTTGAGCAACGGTAGCATTAGGGCCAAAGATTCTCACTCCCGCAGCTCGTAATTGATCAATCTGGCTGTTAAATTGAGTGAAGCTAGCGTTAATAACACTCAAATTATTAATATCAGTAATATTAATAATACTGACTGAGCCTTCTGGGTCAATACTATCAGGCCGATTGTAACTATTCGGTTCACCTTCATTCGCCACTAACACACGAGTTCCATCAGGTGTGAAGGTGAGCATATCCGGTAATGCACCGACTCCAATAGAATTTAAGAAATCACCATTAGCGTTAAAAAATACCGCTTGACCTGGCTGTTGTCTGTCAACTGCTTGTACAGCCGTCGCTAGTATACCATTCTTGAAGGCGACACTATTCACCCCACCACCATAGAGACTAATATCAATACTCTTAAATAGCGAAGGCTGACTGGGGTTACTGATATTGAGAATATCAATACTGTTAGTACCGCCATTGACCACAAACAATCTTTGAGTATCAGCGTCATAGGTGGGAATTTCTGCGCCCCCAACCAGACCTGTGCTGTAAGTACCACTAGGCGTGAGTGTAAATGCTACGGCTGGAGTTGTCATTGCTCCCAACAAAATCGCAGATGGAACTAGTAGTCCGATAAGCTGTTTGATAGTCATGATTGCAGTGAATATTTAAACGCTGAACTTTATACCTCTTGCCGCTAATTGAAAACACGAGAATATCTCCACCAGGCGGGAATTGTGCCTTGTGGATATTTCCTGTTTTTTATCAATCAGACTAAATCAATCGGTTTAATGACTCGAAATCCCACAAATTATCAATTACGAGTACAACCGCAAAATTAATAGCTGAAGATTAAGCAAAAGACAATTAAAGGTTAACTAGAGATTAAGTACAGTATTTTCACTGAATCTTCATGAACTAGCATTAGAGATTAACTTTTGATCTGATAGCATTTCTTACTCTGCTGAGATACTGAGTACAACACTAATAAAATTGGGCAATCTCCGCGTCCCTCCGCGTTTTCCTCTGCGCCCCTCCGCGTTTAAAAACATGAGTTCTGTCCCTTACCATAACCTACCTGCCGAACGTATCATACACAAAAACGCCTAGAAATTGACTTATCTAAGCGTTTTCGTGTGGATTTATACCCATTCACTTGCTTAATACTCATCTCGTGAACTGGTATCACTCCTTGCACTTAACTCCAGAATATCTTTTTTAAAAGAAAAATAAATGATTAATCAGCTACACTTTACAAAGCGTCACACCGTTGATTAATCCTCGAATTTACTCACAACTCCTCTAGGCAGATATTCAACCATCAAGCTGCAACCAACGATTAGAATTAAAAGTAAAGAAATATTGCTGAAAAGAAGGGCATGAAACGGATAGTTCTGATTGCTGGATTTGAATCATTTAACGCTGAACTGTACAGAAAAGCCGCAATTCTGGCGACATCTCGCTGTGCAGATTTAGATATTAGAGTATTTAGCGATCGCAATATTACCAGCAACCGCCCAGAAGTAGAAGCAGCACTCCAAGGCGCGGACGTATTTTTTGGCAGTCTCCTATTTGATTATGACCAAGTTTTGTGGTTGCGCGATCGCATCAGTCAAATTCCCATCCGCCTAGTATTCGAGTCAGCCTTAGAACTGATGAGTTTAACCAAAATCGGTGCATTCGCCATTGGCGACAAACCCAAAGGAATGCCCAAACCCGTTAAATTCATCCTCGACAAATTCAGCAACGGACGAGAAGAAGACAAACTAGCAGGTTATATTAGCTTCTTAAAAATCGGCCCCAAACTCCTGAAATTCGTCCCAGTCCAGAAAGTCCAAGACTTACGTAACTGGTTAATCATCTACGGTTACTGGAACGCCGGCGGAACAGAAAACGTTGCGTCGTTATTTTGGACACTAGCAGAAAAATATTTAAATTTAAAAGTCGGTGAAATTCCCCCACCCATAGAAACCCCCAACATAGGTTTACTACACCCCGACTATCAAGGCTTTTTCACATCACCCAAAGCCTACCTAGAATGGTATCAAAAGCGTTCTTCCCCCTGCTCCCTGCCCCCTGCCCCCTATCCTCCCATCACCGCCATCCTCCTCTACCGTAAACACGTCATCACCAAACAACCATACATACCCCAACTCATTCGCCGCTTTGAACAAGCCGGTTTAATACCTTTACCCATCTTCATCAACGGTGTAGAAGGACACGTAGCAGTACGAGACTGGATGACAACCGACTACGAACTTGAGCAACGCCAACGGGGTAACATAGAAACCCCCTCCCTATCCCCAGAAGCCGTCAAAGTAGATGCAATAGTTTCTACCATCGGCTTCCCCCTAGTTGGAGGGCCTGCCGGTTCAATGGAAGCCGGTCGCCAAGTAGAAGTAGCCAAACGCATCCTTACCGCCAAAAACGTTCCTTACATCGTCGCCGCACCTCTATTAATTCAAGACATCCACTCCTGGACACGTCAAGGGATAGGTGGTTTGCAAAGTGTAGTCTTGTACGCCTTACCAGAATTAGACGGTGCAATTGATACCGTTCCCCTTGGTGGGTTAGTGGGTGAAGACATTTATTTAGTTCCCGAACGGGTACAGCGTCTCATTGGGAGAGTAAAAAACTGGGTAAAATTGCGCCAAACACCCCCCGCAGAACGTAAAATAGCCATCATTTTATATGGCTTTCCCCCTGGTTATGGTGCAGTAGGTACGGCTGCATTATTAAACGTTCCCCGCAGTTTAATTAAATTACTCCACGCCCTTAAAGAGCAAGGTTACAACGTCGGCGATATTCCCGAAGATGGGGAAGAATTAATTCGCAAAGTCAAAGAAATTGATGAAGAAATGGAAAGATGGGAAATGAATAAACCTTTCCCAAGTTCAGCCACTACTGTTAACGCCCGTAAACTAGAAAAATGGTTGGGATATCTCCGCACATCTCGCATTGAAAAACAATGGAAATCTTTAACAGGAAGTGGAATTAAAACCTATGCTGATGAACTTCATGTGGGTGGTGTGCAGTTAGGAAATGTCTGGATAGGGATACAACCACCTTTGGGGATACAAGGCGACCCCATGCGGTTAATGTTTGAACGGGATTTAACACCACATCCCCAATACGCTGCTTTTTATAAATGGTTGCAAAATGAACTACAAGCCGATGCAGTGGTTCACTTTGGAATGCACGGAACTGTGGAATGGTTGCCCGGTTCACCATTAGGAAATACAGGTTATTCCTGGTCGGATATCTTATTAGGAAATTTACCCAATTTATATATATACGCTGCTAATAATCCTTCTGAATCAATATTAGCTAAACGTCGCGGATATGGCGTGTTAATTTCTCACAATGTGCCGCCCTATGGTCGGGCAGGTTTGTATAAAGAATTGGTCGCACTAAGAGATTTAATTGCAGAATATCGAGAAGACCCGAAAAAAAATTATGTCCTTAAAGAAGGCATTTGTAAAAAGATTGTTGATACAGGTTTAGATGCAGATTGTCCATTTGAAGATGCCAAACATTTGGGTATTTCATTTACTCCAGAAAATATCAAAATGTTTAGTAGTCATGCTTTCGATAATTATTTAGTAAAGTTATATGAATATTTACAGGTTTTAGAAACTAGATTGTTTTCTTCAGGTTTACACACATTAGGCGAACCACCGAATGAAGAAGAATTAGCAGCTTATTTAGAAGCATATTTTGGGAGTGAACAAGCAACCAATCCAGAAACAGCACAGCAAATTACAGATTTGTTGATGCAAACCACAGATGAAATTACCAATCTTTTACGAGGATTAAACGGTGAATTTATTCCCCCTGCACCGGGTGGTGATTTATTACGAGATGGTGCGGGAGTATTACCCACAGGCAGAAATATTCACGCCTTAGATCCCTACAGAATGCCATCCCCCGCAGCCTATGAGCGGGGACGAGAAATAGGTCAAAAAATCATCAGTCAGCATTTACAAGAACATGGCAAATATCCCGAAACTGTCGCCGTTTTATTGTGGGGATTAGATGCCATTAAAACTAAAGGCGAATCATTAGGAATCCTTTTAGAATTAGTCGGTGCTGAACCTGTAAAAGAAGGGACAGGGCGAATTGTTCGTTATGAATTAAAACCCTTATCTGAAGTCGGACATCCCCGCATTGATGTCTTAGGAAACCTATCAGGAATCTTCCGCGATAGCTTTGTGAATATCATCGAATTATTAGATGATTTATTCCAAAGGGCGGCGGAAGCTGACGAACCAGAAGACCAAAACTTTATTAAAAAACACGCCTTAGCTTTAAAGGCGCAAGGCGTAGAAAATACCTCCGCCAGATTATTTTCCAACCCAGCCGGTGATTTTGGTTCGTTAGTAAATGATAGAGTAGTTGATAGTAACTGGGAATCTGGTGATGAATTAGGTAAAACTTGGCAAAGTCGCAACGTCTTTAGCTACGGGAGACAAGATAAAGGCCAAGCCAGACCAGAAGTATTAAATCAATTATTAAAAACTAGCGATCGCATTGTCCAAGAAATAGATTCGGTAGAATATGGTTTAACCGATATTCAGGAGTATTACGCCAACACAGGCGGGTTGAAAAAAGCCGCCGAACAGCGAAGCGGAAAGAAAGTTACTGCTAGCTTTGTAGAAAGTTTTTCCAAAGACACCACACCCCGCAATTTAGATGATTTACTCCGAATGGAATACCGCACCAAACTATTAAATCCTAAATGGGCGGAAGCGATGGCTAATCAAGGTTCAGGCGGTGCATTTGAAATTTCTCAACGTATGACAGCTTTAATAGGTTGGGGTGGTACTGCTGATTTTAAAGATGATTGGGTATATAACCAAGCCGCCGATACCTACGCTTTAGACCCCGAAATGGCTGAGAAATTACGCCAAGCTAACCCCGAAGCTTTTCGGAATATTGTTAGCAGAATGTTAGAAGCTCACGGGCGGGGTTTTTGGGAAGCTGATGGAGATAGATTAGATAAGTTGCGTCAATTATATGAATTAACAGATGAACAATTGGAAGGAGTGACAGTAAGTAGGTAGGCAGAATAAAACCAAACTGTGTAAAGAAAAGTAAACAAGGCTAAAACCCTTTTTCCCCCTGCTCCCTGCCCCCTGCCCCCTGCCTTATCCCAACGACAATTTTTAACGCCAAGCTACTTATAACTCGGATATCTCACATTGAGCCACTCCCCCGTTTAAAAACGGGGGATTCAGGCATCAGACAGAGATTGCAGTCTGGGACTGTCTAACATCTCCTACGCCTAGAGTCGAACTCCCGACTCTTTGAATATTCAAGCTGGCGTTTTCATCCCTGTCATTTTCAGATTGACATGAAGGACAACGCCAGCGTCTAACTGACAAATCTAGACTTTCTAAAATATGCCCACAACTAGAGCAGGTTTTGCTACTGGGATACCACGGGTCAATGAAAACAACTAGTTTGTTTTTCTTTTTGGCAACCCATTCTAAAATTTGGAGAAACTCACCAAACGCCAAGTCTGATATTTTTCTTCCCCAAAGTCTTTGCATTCCCTTGAGGTTTAGAGTCTCAAAGCATAGTACATCAAACCTATCAGTCAACTCATGGGCTAACTTCCAAAACCAATCGCTACGACGATTAGAAATGTCTTCATACTTGCGTACTAGATTAAGTCTCGCTCGTTCCCGATTAGCCGAGCCTTTTAACTTCTTTGAATGTTGCCTACTAGCTTTGGTTATAGCGTTTAGAGATTGCTTGAAAAACTGAGGAGAATCAATTTTTGTACCATCTGAGCAGGTGAGAAAGGTCTTCAATCCAAAATCGAAACCAGCGATTTTACCCGTCTTAATCTCGACTTCTGACTTACTACCGTCGTCAACAACCACAACCATAAACAATTCACCTAATGATGTGCGTTTTATAGTTAGAGTCTTGACTGTTCCCTCTATTTCTCTTGACTTCCAAAACTGATAAACCTTGTTCCCAATTTTTACCCTATTGCCACCTAAAAATTTATAACCTGCTTGTTTTAAGGTGAAGGACTTGTACTTTTTAACTTTTTTGAATACTGGTGGTCTAACTCCTTTCTTATTGTGTTTAAAAAATAATTTGTAGGCTTTCTCAATGCGTTGGCAAATATCTTGTACCGCTTGAGAACCTACTGTCTGCCAAAATGGGTTACGCTTTCTCAGTTTGGCAATGTGAGCCTGAAGTTTTGCACAATTTAGGTGTTTGCCCCACATCCGGTAGTAGCGTTTGTGTAGGGCAATAGTGTGATTATAAATTACCCCACTCGCGTTAATCATGCGCTTGAGGAATCTATTTCTTTTGCGCTGGTACAATTTAAACTTCAGGGTTTTCATGTTAGTATCGTACCATAAATAATGTCATTATGACGGCATGAAAAAAATAACTGTGAGATGCTCGGACGAAGAATACGAAATTCTTGTAAAGTATTGCCACAAGAAGGAGCGTAGCTTAAATGACATCCTTAGAGAACTAATTAGAACCTTGACGGACAAATAAATTTGTCCTATTCGCTTATATCCCCCACTTAAAAGACGTATGAGGAGCAAAACTTATTGGTTTTGCCCCTCATACTTGGGGGCTTTACGCATCACGGCTCGTAAACTTCATAAACGCCAACTATTAAACCTTGTCTCTGTCATATTGTCCTGATGTATATTCAAAATTACCACCCTGTTTTTTTACAATATCTTTTAATTTTTTTACTCTAGCATCTACCTCAATAGTTCGAGGAACAGAAACCTTACTCAGTACAACTCTAGCGAAAAGCTTTCCACTCACTTGAGTTTTGAAGTATTCTATTGTCTGAGTTAGCTGTTCAACTGCTCCTATTAAGTCTTTACCTTTTAATTCAATAAAATATATTTGATTAACAGTATCTATCTGATCATTAGATTCATTTTCAGGTTTGCAGACT
>JBODRP010000013.1:0-40808 GCA_050633005.1 Trichormus sp.
AATGACACCTTTATCTTTACATCAGGCTTTGGTAGCGATCGCATTAATGGTTTCGCAGATGGTATAGACAAGATTGACCTCACAGCATTTGCAATCAGTTTTGGCTCTTTGACAGTGACTCAAGCTGGCGCAACCACAGTTATTTCCGGCTCAGTTTTCGGTACAGACACAATTACCCTAGGAAACTTCACCGCCACCAATGTTGATGCTACCGACTTTATTTTCTAACTTCGCATAAATCATAAGTAGCAGGTATTCAGATCCGCGACTTCTTTAAAGAAGTCGCGGATCTCTAAACTCTGGCGGACTAATCACAACCTAATTTCAAGATATTAAAACGTCCATGCGGATTCTTTTGACCGAATTTTAGATTCAAGCCCCTACATTAATGTATGGGGATAATCTAAAATCTAAAATCCAAAATCTAAAATTGATTGACTATAGCCCTCTTTACCGAGAAACCCGATATTGCTGGACTATATAGTAAAACAAGGGATAGTAATTTTGAAATTCTTGACTGGGGGTGCGTCCTTGCCAGTTGTATTTCACTTGATTTTGCCTCAGTGTCAGCGTCATTGAACTTACAGAATTACCTACTTCTACCGCTAATATTCCCGTTAAACCTTGAGTCGTTTGAAAGTTAGGTTTTTCTGGTGTTCTAGACTCTAGTATTTCATTACTCGCCCAGGCTCGAATTTCTACGGTGTTATTTTTGGGTGAGACAAAAACAATTCCATCGGCGTTTGTTGGTGTTGCTAAAGTCTTCCAGTTGCTGGGATAGGGAAACTCAAAACCATATCGGGGATTTTTGTAATTTTTCCATGTTATATCTGTTACATTTAATATGGGGGTAAAACACCCGTACAGGATCAACAACAAAGCGATCGCTCCACTAAGACAGGGAATATCAGTATAAAAAAGTTGTCTTAATCTCAGAGCTTTTACTGCCAATGTAGATATGATTCTACATTTTTTTAATGCTGTAAGCCATCTTATATAGAGCATTTTCGAGATCAATTTACTCATTTGTCTCTACTTGAATCTTATTAATATTTTAGTAGTTTATATAACTGAAGTTAGCCACCATCTTTGTCACCAACACAAGTTAATTGTAAAGAAAAGTAACAAAATAGCCGTCAAAACGTTTTACCGTCTTGACAACAGAGAAGCTAGTCGATAACGTAATATACATACCCGGGTAAGACCACTAAAAAGTGATATGCAAACTAAGCAAAAGGTTACGTTGTATTTATCGCCAGAGCTGCACAAAAAGCTGAAGATTCGGTCAGCAATCGAATCAGAGCGGATGTCAGAGCTTGCAGAGCGTGCCATTTTTTTCTACCTAACTAACTCAGACATAGTTGATGAAATCGAAGCCTCGGCTTACGGCAGGACACATAAAGTTTATTCGTGTCCCAATTGTGAAAGTTCAGTGGTGTTAAAAGATGGGGAATTAGTTGGTTTAGGAAGTCAGCCAGGCATAATTGGCCAAGATCATCTCTCTCTAGATGAAATGGCAGAAGCAGAAACCCATCCCAAGGGTGAGGAAGAATTAGTTCCTTGCTAGATAGGAATTAGATAAGTAATTCATAATTTTGGTTGTTGTCATCAACAAAACGATGTCTTTACTGTACTAGGGTCTCAAGAAGGTCGATTTATGAAAGAAGAGCTCAATATTCTCATTCAAGCTCAATACCCACTAATCTACCTTGTGACCTCCGAGGAAGAGCGGGCAGAGCTAGCAATTTCCACAATCGCCCAAACGTTAAGACCCCAACGTCGAGTGTATGTTTGGACAGTAACTCATGGCATCGTGGAGTATGGTCAACCCCGGAGTGTAACCCAACATAACACCGTTTCTCCAGAGGCGGCGATTGAGTGGATCATCCGGCAAAAAGAACCTGGTATATTTATTCTTAAAGATTTACATCCTTTTATTGATGCTCCTGCGACCACAAGGTCATTACGTGATGCGATCGCTAGCTTTAAGGGTATGCAAAAGAACATCATTTTGATGTCTCCCATGCAGCAAGTACCCATCGAACTGGAAAAAGAAGTTGTAGTTTTAGACTTCCAATTACCTGATATGTCAGAGTTAAATAAAGTATTAACTCAACATCTTGACCAGTATCGGGGGCGACGGTTGACCACGGAAGCGCGGGAAAAACTCCTCAGAGCAGCTTTAGGTTTAACCAAAGACGAATCTGAGAAAGTGTATCGTAAGGCGCAAGTCACCACAGGACGGTTGACTGAAGAAGAAGTAGATATAGTTCTATCCGAGAAAAAGCAACTAATTCGGCGCAATGGCATCCTTGAATACATCGAAGAAGATGCAACCATTGATGCTGTAGGTGGCTTAGAAGAGTTAAAGAAATGGCTTAAACAACGCTCTAATGCTTTTACAGAAAGAGCTAGAGAGTATGGTTTGCCCCAACCCAAAGGGATGTTAATTTTAGGTGTTCCTGGTTGTGGTAAATCACTGATAGCCAAAACAACGTCCCGGTTGTGGGGTTTACCACTCCTGCGCTTGGATATGGGTCGAGTTTATGACGGCTCAATGGTGGGACGAAGTGAAGCTAATCTGCGTAACGCCCTCAAAACCGCAGAATCCATATCACCTGCAATTCTATTTATCGACGAGTTAGATAAATCCTTTGCTGGTAGTGCTGGTTCTGGTGATTCCGATGGCGGTACATCGAGCAGAATATTTGGGTCTTTCCTCACATGGATGCAAGAGAAAAAATCGCCAGTATTCGTCATGGCTACAGCCAACCGTGTAGAACGTTTACCTGGAGAATTTTTGAGGAAAGGTCGTTTTGATGAAATTTTCTTTGTGGATCTGCCCACACCCGAAGAAAGATGTGATATCTTCAAGATCCACCTCAATAAACGCCGTGAAGACATCACCCGCTTCGACTTAGAACAACTAGCCAAGATGTCAGATGGCTTCTCCGGGGCAGAAATTGAACAAGCGTTAATTGCGGCAATGTATGAAGCCTTTGCCCAAGACCGGGAGTTCACCCAATTAGATATTATTGCGGCACTTAAAGCCACCTTGCCACTGTCTCGCACGATGCAAGAACAGGTCACAGCCCTGAGAGACTGGGCAAGACAGCGCGCCAGACCCGCCGCATCCTCCGTTGCTGAATATCAGCGCATGGAGTTCTAAAAGCTTTCCCTTGCTAACCCAGGGGGAAAGGCTAGCCAAACCCGCTAGCAGTTACGAAAAAACAGCCGCATCCCAATCATCGCGGCTTCCTAAAAACAAACCGTTGTCCTAAATTCTCATCTTCTCATTGGAGGAAACCCAAATGTCTCACTTTAGCACTCTTCGCACCAAAATCACCGATGCCGAAATTTTGAAAGCTTCCTTGCGCGACCTGGGTATCAGCGTAAAAACAGAAGCTGATGTACGCGGTTATAACGGTCAGCGCGTTCGTTCCGACATCGTTGCAGTTTTGGAAGGCGAATATGACTTAGGTTGGTCTCGCAACAGCGATGGTTCTTTTGACCTAATCGCTGACCTGTGGGGTGTTGCTAAGAAGCACAACCAAACCGAGTTAATCAACTCCATCAACCAAAAATACGCTGTTAACAAAACATTGGCAGAAGTAAAACAGCGCGGTTTGCAAAACGCAAATGTGAAATTAGTATTGCAATAACAATTTCTCTGCGCGTTCCCAAAGCTGCACGGGTTAACCAAGTTATAGCGGTTAGCCCGCTTTTTTTTATGGGTACAAACATTCTCTACACCAAGCCTGCTTGAAAAATTTGGGTTGGGGTGAGGTTCAATTCAGGAAAGGTTTGGGAGATAATGCGATCGCTATCTCTAAACTTACTGATTTGGTATTCTCCATCCACTAAATTACAGACAGAGATTGTTCGTTGTTTGGGGTTGCCAATAAAATTGCGTCCACCCAACGCAGCATAGTCTACAATCCAGTATTCAGGGATACCCATCTCTTCATAATCAGCATATTTTAAGTAGTAATCGTCCCGCCAGTTAGTTGAGACAACTTCAATTATCAAAGGTATTGATGTACCTAAGCTAACGATAGATTCTTTTTTCCATAATGTTTCATTGACGAGATTTGCCTGATTTAGTACCAACACATCAGGAAAATAACCAGAATCTTTTTCCAGAGGTCTTACTATAGTTTGGTTGGGGATAATATAAGGTAGGTTTAATCGGTCAAATTCAACCGTAACTTTTCTGGCGATAAAACCCTTGACTTCCTCATGTTCCCCTATTGGTTGTGCCATCTCAATAATGCTTCCATTATGTAATTCGTAGCGTACCGCAGTATTTTCGGGTAGCCAATCGACAAATTCCTCAAATGTTACTGGCTTGGGTATGGCTTGAGTCATAGCTGTTGAAGAATTATTGCTTTGAATATATTATCTCTAAATGTAGGTGACTGCGAAAATTGTAGCAGCGTTGCAGACACGGATTTTATCTCAACAGAAATTTTACCAAACTGGGCTTAAATCCAAAACAAAGCCAGGTAATAGGGGTTCACCAGAAATAGTTTGAGGATTATCTAATATTTCAACTTGAATATTCGGACGATAAATAAAAACTTGGCGTTGTTTTCTATCAATTAACCAGCCCAGTTGTGTGCCGTTATCTATATATTCTTGCATCTTATCTTGCAAGGTTCTTAAATTATCAGTTTCAGAACGTAATTCAATGACAAACTCAGGGCAAATTGGTGCAAATTTCTTTCGCAATTCTAATGGTATTGCTTCCCAGCGTGTGCGTTTTATCCAAGCTGCATCAGGAGAACGTATTGCGCCATTTGGTAAAGTAAACCCACCACTAGAACCAAATCCTACACCTGTACCATCTTGTTTTGTCCACAGCCATAACTGTCCAATTAAGTTAAAGTTGCTTTCATCAGTTTCTGAACCAGTCGGGGGCATAATAATTAATTCTCCAATAGCATTGCGTTCGATATTCAAATCGTGATTGAGTTGACAGAATTGATAAAATTGCTCGTCACTCATGGCGATCGCACTTGGCAATTGCAATACTATTGGTATAATTTCGGTAATGCTGGGTAAGCTTGTAGTCATAATTTAGGTGACGGTTAATTTTTACTCAAGCTAATATAACAGCAGTCAATTGATGATCAGCTTTTATGCTTCCGTCTCTAAAGACTGAAAGTTTATTATCTACCAAACTGGGCTTAAATCCAAAACAAAGCCAGGTAATAGGGGTTCACCAGAAATAGTTTGAGGATTATCTAATATTTCAACTTGAATATTCGGACGATAAATAAAAACTTGGCGTTGTTTTCTATCAATTAACCAGCCCAGTTGTGTGCCGTTATCTATATATTCTTGCATCTTATCTTGCAAGGTTCTTAAATTATCAGTTTCAGAACGTAATTCAATGACAAACTCAGGGCAAATTGGTGCAAATTTCTTTCGCAATTCTAATGGTATTGCTTCCCAGCGTGTGCGTTTTATCCAAGCTGCATCAGGAGAACGTATTGCGCCATTTGGTAAAGTAAACCCACCACTAGAACCAAATCCTACACCTGTACCATCTTGTTTTGTCCACAGCCATAACTGTCCAATTAAGTTAAAGTTGCTTTCATCAGTTTCTGAACCAGTCGGGGGCATAATAATTAATTCTCCAATAGCATTGCGTTCGATATTCAAATCGTGATTGAGTTGACAGAATTGATAAAATTGCTCGTCACTCATGGCGATCGCACTTGGCAATTGCAATACTATTGGTATAATTTCGGTAATGCTGGGTAAGCTTGTAGTCATAATTTTGCATTGATGCTTGACTTAATTTTACTGAAAGATTAAGTCCCCAACATTTGCAAATTATGCAGTGTAGAATAAAGTCCTCCTGTTTTTAACAATTCTTCATGGCTACCTTGTTCTACTAATTCGCCTCGCTTCAAGACGAAAATTCTATCCACATTGCGAATTGTCGATAAACGGTGAGCAATAATAATTGCTGTTCGTCCTACTAATAACTCATTTAATGCTTCTTGGACTAAAGCTTCTGTCCCCACATCTAAACTAGCAGTGGCTTCATCTAAAACAAGTATCTGTGGGTTACGAATGGCAGCACGGGCAAAGGCTAAAAGTTGTTTTTGTCCACTAGATATATTTGTGCCACGCTCTCGCAATTGGGTGTTGTAACTGGCAGGTAATTGTTCAATAAATTCGGCAATATTGGTTTTTTCAGCTGCCGCTTGAATTTCTTCAAATGTATAGTAATCTCCCAAAGTAATGTTACTTTTCACATCACCAGCAAACAAAAAGCCTTCTTGTAAAATTACTGCCATGTAACGCCGCAGTTCGGCTTGGGGTAACTCCCGAATATCTACACCATCTACAAGAATACGTCCTTGGGTGGGTTCGTAGAGACGACACAACAGGCGAATAATCGAACTTTTACCTGCACCTGTCGGCCCGACTAAGGCGACTTTTTCACCGGGATGAATCACAAAATCTAAATCTCTAATGACATAATCATCATCTTTGTAGGCAAACCAAACGTGATCAAAACGAATTTCTCCCAAGGTGGGTGTCGGCTTGATTTCTTCTGATTCTAAGTTAGCGATGATTTCGTCAATATAACCAAATTGGGCATCTAGAACTGACAGCCGGGGGTTGATGCGATCGCTAATTTCGATGGGTTCATCTAAAATATCGCTAACACGCTCCATTGCCGTAAACCCGGCTTGAATGACAGTGAATTTCTCGGCAAAATCCCGTAAAGGATCAAATAATCGCTGGGCATAGAGAATAAATGCAGATAAAGTCCCAAAAGTCAAGTTATTGCCCAACAATAACCAACCACCTAAAGCTAACACGCCTGCGATCGCAATTAAGCCAATTAATTCTAAAGTTGCAGAAACGGCTGAATCGTAAAAAATAGTTTCATCAACTTGCTGGTTGTAACGTTGGTTAGTTGTGCGAAATAACTCAGCGTTATACTTTTCTCGCCGGAATAACTGCACAACATTAATTCCCAGGATATTTTCTTGTAACTGGGAATTTAACATGGATAATTCTTCCCGTGCTTTGTAATTAGCTTGACGATATCGTCGTTGAAAATAGATAATTAACCAAGTGACGGGAATTAACATCACCAATAATAAACTAGCCAGTTGCCACTGGATAGAAAACATTAAACCCAAGATTACCAGCATCGAAAATACATCTGAGACGATGCCAATAGCCCCAGTAGAAAACACATCCCCCAAAACTTCCACATCACTAGTAAGTCGGGTAACTAATTTACCCACAGGTGTACGGTCGAAAAACCTGACCGCTAAAGATGTTACATGATGAAATAAATCTTGACGAATGTCGGCAGTAATGTTCTGCCCTATCTTCTGTAGGAAATAACCTTGAACACCAGTCAGAACTAATCGCACTACAATCATAGCCAGCAATAGTCCGATGAGGATATTTAACCCTTGGGTTAAGGGACGATTGCTGAAAAACTGATAGACACCGGGTTCATTGCGAATTAGGGATACAGCCTGTCCAATTAATAGAGGCTGGACAGCATTAGCTACTGCAATGGGCAATAGCATTAATATGGCTAGAGTCAGTAGGTTGCCGCTACGGCGAGCGTAAGGTACTAGACGTAAAAACAGCCGCCAGTCGTTGTTGCGCCAACTGTTTTTTCTGTAAGATTGGGATGATGTTTGGTAGATGCTCATAGATGAGCATTATATTAATTTTTACAATATTAGAAACAGTTGTTTGAAGATAAAATAACCAGGAGAGGAGAAAAACCGTTGACTGTTTAGCCCATGACTTGGTTTAAAGCCAGTAATAATTCATTAATAGTGTAGGGTTTTGATAAAAACGTTGCAGCACCGGTGTTGACTATTTCTCCCAGTTTATTTTTAGCAATTAGCCCACTAGTAGCGATAATTTTGGCATCGGGGTTAATTTTTTTTAAGGTACGGATAGTAGTTAAACCATCTAGGCCTGGGAGCATGAGATTTACCAGTACAGCACTAATTTTATCTGCATATTTGGCATAAATGGCGATCGCTTCAATGCCATCACTAGCAACTACGGCTTGATATTGGTGACTTTCTAACGATGTTTTGGTAATATCCCGAATTGCCGGCTCATCATCTACAATCAAAATCAATTCTCCCTGGCCTGTAGGTGGCGTAAATTCATCTGGACTAAATACGTCCGTAGCTCCCACAGCTGGCAAGTAAACTTTAAATGTAGTACCACGCCCTACTTCACTGTCTACATTCACAAAACCACCGTGGCTTTTGACAATGCCAATTAAGGTAGACAGCCCTAAACCTGTACCTTGTCCGACTGGTTTAGTGGTAAAGAATGGTTCAAAAATTCGGTCTAAGTTTTCTGGAGGAATCCCAATACCTGTATCTGAAACTGCCACCATTATGTAAGCACCTGGTTTGGCTTCTAAGTTCATGCGAACATAGTTTTCATCAATGATGAGATTTTCTGCCGTAATGTAAAGAGTTCCGCCATCAGGCATAGCATCACGGGCATTAACACAGAGATTCATCATCACTTGATGAAGTTGCGTACTATCTCCACACACCATCCATAATTCTTTAGAGATATCTGTGACAATTTTGATGGATTTGGGAAATGTTTCTTTCAAAACTTTAGACAATTCCACAATAATGTGCCTGAGTTGCAAATTGATACGTTTACCTTCTACACCCCTGGCGAAAGACAACACCTGCTTGACTAAATCTGCACCACGTTTAGCATTAATTTCTAAAATTTCTAATAAATGTTGAGTGCGTTCATCCGCATCAGGAAATTTTAGAGGTAATAATTGCGCTCCCGCTAAAATTGGTGTCAGAATATTGTTGAGGTCATGAGCAATACCACTAGCTAAAGTCCCAATACTTTCCAGCCGTTGAGTACGCAATAACTGTGCTTCCAAATGTTTTTTCTGAGTAATATCTGTATCAACCGAAAGAATTGATTTAGGTTTGCCATACTCATCACAAACTAAACTCCAGCGACTAGCAACTACAATTTCTTTGCCATTTTTAGTCACTTTATTTAACTCTCCTTGCCAGTTACCTTGAGAAATGACTTGTAATAGAGCCATTTCTACTTCTGGAGAGGCTTCAAGAAACAACAATTCACTGGCATTTTTATCCATCACCTCTTGAGCTTGCCAACCATATAAATTTTCTGCACCTTTATTCCAAAAAAGTATTTGATTTTGTAAATCGCGGACACAAATTGCATCAGTGGTAATATCTAATAATGCTGCTTGTTCGCGGATTTTCGCTTCTGCTGACTGACGCTCTTGTAAAGCAATTTGTTGTTCAGTAATATCAATACTGGCGCAAGTTATACCGATAATGTCTGCTGATTCATTCCGCAATGGCTCAACGGTCAAATCGTAATATCGAATACCTTTTGCGGTTGTAATCGATACTTCTGCACGAGTACCTATACCTTTGGTTAAAACGTGATACTTTATAGCAGTGAGAGCTTGGGCATCTGAATGAGGCATGATTTCACAGTCTCGTTTCCCCAACATTGTCTGTTCTGTCCACCCAGCCCTTTGGTTATAAACCCAGGTATAACGCAAGTCTCTATCTTGGTTAAAAACGAAAATTGGGGAGTTCTTTAAGGCTACCCGGAATCTCTCTTCACTTTGACAAAGTGCATCTTCTATGCGTTGGCGTTCAATAGCATATCGCATAGAACGCACCAATAAGTCGCCAGTTACTTGTCCTTTGACTAAATAATCCTGCGCGCCTTCCTGCATCGCTCTTAATGCTAAGGTTTCATCATCTATACCAGTTAAGACGATGATGGGAATTGTTTTAGCTTGGCTATTAGCTTGAATAAAAGTTTCGATGCCTTGACTATCAGGTAAAGATAAGTCTAATAACATGACATCAAAGCATTGATTTAAGCTGCTACTAGCTGCACTGGCTAACAAGTTAAATGCTTCAGACAATCGCTCAACTGTATGTAAATTGACCTTAACTGTGTTGACTTCTTTGATTAACTCTTGAATTAAAAAAGCATCACCGGGATTATCTTCTACTAATAGGATTTGAATAATTTCATCTGCCATAGCCTTTACTCCGGTGGCAGTTTGACGATCGCAAACCAAAAGTTTTCTATAGATTGTACAATTCTAACGAACTGATCAAAGTCAACTGGCTTGGCGATATAACAATTAGCGGCTAGGTTATAGGCTTTGATAATATCTTCTTCCGCCTGGGATGTTGTCAGCACCACAACAGGAATGCGTTTGAGATTTGTATCAGTTTTAATCTCTGCTAAAACTTCCCGCCCATCTTTTTTTGGTAAATTGAAATCCAGGAGGACTATATCTGGATGAGGTACATTGGCATATTGTGCTTGTTTCCTGAGAAATGCCATCGCTTCCACCCCATCTTCCACCACATTGAGATTCACGGAGATTTTGCTATCTTCCAAAGCAATGCGTGTAAGTTCAACATCTCCGGGATTATCTTCTACTAACAAAACCTGAATTGGCATAATATTTGTTGTCATCATCACTGTTGTTGACCTGCTCTGGAATGGTGAAGTAAAAAACTGAGCCTACACCCGGTTCAGACTCAACCCAAATGTGACCACCGTGGCGTTCAATAATTTTCTTACAAATTGACAAACCGATGCCAGTACCTGGATATTTACTTCTCCCATGCAGACGTTGAAAAATCACAAAGATTCTTTCAATATATTGTTTTTCTATGCCAATACCATTGTCCCGGACTGAGAATAGCCATTGAGACTGGGGACTGGGGACTAGGGAATGGGGACTGGGGACTAGGGAAAATTCTCCCTTGTCTCCCTTGTCTCCCTTGTCTCCCCCGTCTCCCTTGTCTCCCTTGTCTCCCTTGTCTCCCCCTGCCCCCTGGTTGGTGAGCGTAGTCGAACCACTGCCCCCTGCCCCCTGCCCCCTGCCCCCTGCTCCCCTGACTACGCCAATGTGAATTTCCAGGGGAATATCTCGGCGGAATTTAATGGCGTTAGCAATTAAGTTTTGAAAAACTTGGGTTAATTGTGTGGGATCTGCGGTAACTATGGGTAAAGGATCATGGGTGATGACTACTCCAGATTCTTCAATGGCCAGCTTGAGATTAGTTTTCACCCGCTCTAAAATCACACCACAGTCAACGGAGATAAAGGGTTGTCCACGGGTTGTCAAACGAGAATAGTTTAATAAATCGTTGATTAAGGTTTGCATTCGTTGCGCGCCATCAACTGCATAGTTAATAAACTGTTGTGCTGTAGTGTCTAGTTGATCTTTGTAGCGACGTTCTAATAACTGTAAATAACTAGTGACCATTCTTAATGGTTCTTGCAAGTCATGGGAGGCAACGTAGGCAAAACTTTCTAATTCTGCATTAGAGCGAGCTAGTTCTTGACTTTGGCGGGTTTGTTGTTCAAGTAACTGTGCTTGAAATAAGGCTATCCCCATTTGGTTAGCTAACTGTTGCAATAAGTCCAACTCGAATTGAGTCCAGTGGCGAGGAGCTTGACATTGGTGAGCGATGAGCAAACCCCAAATTCCTTCTAGGTTGAGAATTGGCACTACAAGGTTAGCTTTCACACCAAACTGCTGCAAAAATTCTCGATGGCAATCTTGAATCTCTGCCTGTGCAATATCCATAATTGCACTCACTCTACCTTGGCGATATTTGTCTACATAGTCTTGTTGAAAACAAGGGTCAATAATATTTTTTCCCAAAA
This sequence comes from Trichormus sp., assembly GCA_050633005.1. Taxonomy (GTDB): domain Bacteria; phylum Cyanobacteriota; class Cyanobacteriia; order Cyanobacteriales; family Nostocaceae; genus Trichormus. The sequence continues at coordinate 11,737 of JBODRP010000013.1, forward strand.
TTACTGGCCAGCCTGGTAAGACTGCTTCCTGTTCTACTGTTCCTGAGCCATCAGGCCACAGCTGAAAAATCAAAACTCGGTCGGCTTGCAGGAGTTTTTGGACTTCTTGAACTGAGGTTTGTAAAATTTCTCCAATTTGCAGAGTTTTCCGAATTTTCACGGTGATTTCTGCAAATAGTTGCGATCGCCGATTTTGCCATTTTAGTTCTTCTTCTGCCTGTTTGCGCTCTGTAATATCTGTGTGCGAACCGACCATTCGTACTACATTACCTGTCTCATCCCAAAGGGCTTGTCCCCGATCTAAAATCCATTTATAGTGACCGTCTTTACACTGGACGCGATGTTCTGTAATGTAATAAGGTGTTCTGCCATCAAAATGAGCTTGAATGGCTTGCATCACCCAATCTAAATCATCGGGATGCACTCGCTTTGACCATTCCTCTAGATCGTTAGCAATTTCGTGGTCTTCATAGCCTAACATCAGTTTCCAGCGTGGGGAAAAGAAGACTTGATTAGTTTTAACGTTCCAATCCCAAATACCATCATTATTACCCTGTACGGCTAATTGCCAACGTTGTTCACTTTCCTGAAGTGCCGAAGCTGTGCGATGTTTTTCTGTAATATCTTGAAAATAAACTGATAACCCGTTTTTACTGGGGTAAGCGTGAAGTGCAAACCATTTATCTAGGGGTGGATAAAATTCTTCAAATTCGATGCTTGTCTGCTCAGTAATTGCTCTGTGATATTCTCGCTCAAATGAGGTGTTTGACACTTCGGGAAATGTTTCCCAGATATTTTTCCCTAGTAACTCAGTTTGGTTTCTCTGCAATAGCTTGGCAGCTTGACTATTAACGTAGGTAAATCGCCACCGTTGATCTAGGGCGAAAAAGCCATCGGTAATACTTTCGAGTATATTACTAATGTGATGGCTCACGACTTCCGACTCTCTACGTGCTGCTTGCTCTTGATTGAGTAATTTTTCGCTCATCTGAGCTATATCAGCTGTTTTACGCCTTAGTTCCAGTTGGTCAATTACTAAGCGACTTAAGGCTATAAGCGCGTCAATTTGTTGTTGACTGAGTTGTTTAGGTTGTTGGTCAATTACACACAGAGTTCCCAACATTTGACCTTGAGGGCTGAAAAGGGGTACACCTGCGTAAAATCGCCCACATGGGTATGAGTTTACTATCGGATTAGTTGCCAGGCGATCGTCTGCTAAAGCATCAGGAATCACTACAATATCCTGTTGTTCTTGGCATAGATAACAGAAGCCTACATGACGAGGCATTTCTCCTACATCTAATCCTAATTTTGCCTTAAACCACTGACGATGTTCATCAATAAAATTAACTAAAGCTATAGATGTACCGCAAATAAAGGCAGCTAAATGAGCCAAATTGTCATAAGCTTCTTCTGGTTCAGTATCTAAAATTTCGTACTGGTGCAAAGCCGCCAGTCTTTCTTGTTCTTGTTGGTTTGAGTTAGATGTCATAACGCTTTGATTAAAAAATTAGAATCAATACCGATGTGCAGTTCTCTAGTCTCGATTCTTTTTTAAATAGGCTTTTGTAAAAAAAAAACAACAAAATTTGATTTAAATAATTAATTTTAATAATATATCTTGCGGCTAATTTTATTATATAAAATAAATTTAAATAAACTAAATCTTTGATAACTACAGCTAAAATTCACTCTCAATCATAAATTAGAAAAAAATCCCCAAATTTTGCATAAATTTGGGGATATTGTACTGTTTCTTGATGAAGATGCACTTTATTCTGTACTGTAGAGACGTTGCATGCAACGTCTCTACATGATTTATTTGGCGCAACTTCATAGATAATCGGTATGACCTCAAAAATTCCTAGATGCTGAATTAAGCAGGTGTCAAGATTGACTCTCGCAGACGCTCAACTAGATGATGTAAGTTACCAGTATTGAGACGATAGCTCAGAGGATGAGCAATCAACCGTGCTGTGCTTTCATACAAAGTAGTAATCTCAACCAGTCCATTTTCTTTTAAAGTTCTTCCCGTAGAAACTAAATCCACTATCGCCTCTGACATCCCCGTAATTGGCCCCAGTTCTACAGACCCATAAAGCGGCACTATTTCTACTGGTAAATCAAGACTTTGAAAGTATTCATTAGCACAATTGACGTATTTAGATGCAACTCTACTATGAGGTGGTAAATCTAGAGGTGATTTGTAGGGACTAGATGCTTTCACCGCTACCGACATCCGACAATAACCAAACTGCAAATCAACTAAATGAGCGACTTGTGGCTGTTTTTCTCGAATAACATCGTAACCAATAATACCAATTTGTGCCTGACCGTATTCTACATATACAGGCACATCTTGTCCTCTGACTAATAATCCTTTGGCTTGTCCACTCCCATCAGTAATTTGAAGTTGGCGATTTCCTGAATCTAAAAAAGCACTGAAGTCCAAACCTACACTTTGCAGGAGGCGGATGCTATTTTTGAGTAGTTCCCCTTTCGGCAATGCAACAGTTAACATTCTCTTTCTTGTTATCCTTGGCTATGGACATTGAATACAATGTCCTTGTCTAAGCAGATAATATTGAGAATACGCTCTCACGCATCTAAAATTACACATTTTTTGCTGTTGGCTGTTGCTTACCAAGCACCATGAGAATTTTATTAGTTGATGATGAAGTAGAACTAACTGACCCTTTAATTCGCGTGTTGACTCGTGAGGGTTACACTGTGGATGCTGCTTATAATGGCACAATTGGCAGACAAATGGCACAATCAGGCAGTTATGACTTACTAATTTTAGATTGGATGCTGCCTGGAAAAACAGGCTTAGACATTTGCCAAGAATTACGTCAGCAAGGTAAAGTTACCCCTGTATTATTTCTTACTGCCAAGGATACTCTAGATGACAGAGTAGCAGGCTTAGATGCTGGTGCAGATGACTATTTAGTCAAACCATTTGAACTACGGGAGTTGTTAGCTAGAGTGCGTGCTTTATTGCGTCGTTCTACTGCACACAGTTATGAAGCTACGACGGGAAGATTAACTGTAGCTGATTTAGAACTCGATTGTGAAAATCAACTTGCCTATCGTCAAGAACGGGTAATTGAACTATCTCAGAAGGAAAGCCAGCTATTGCAATATTTTATGGAACATACGGGACAGTTACTCACTCATGCTCAGATTATGGAATATCTCTGGCAAGGTGAAGAACAGCCGAGCAGTAATGTGATAGCTGCATTAATTCGTCTACTGCGGCGCAAGATTGAAGTCGGTAAGGAAATACCTTTGATTCACACAGTTTATGGTAAGGGCTATCGCTTTGGAACTTCTGGGATGGATGGAAATAATTCGTAATTCGCGCCTAATGTGAATTAGGAAAACCTTTTATGCAGTAAATAGCCTATGGGTGGTGCGTATCAAACTCGGTAGGGGCGGGTTAATAAATATTATTAATGATTAACTCTTGATCTTGGTGAACCCGCCCCTACAAATATTTAGGGATTTACTATTTTAGCCTTGCCACGCCACTACGTATCTGTTCAAAAATCAAATATGAGTCCTATAGTCATGAAACTGATAGCGTCACGTACCAACCATCAATTGTGACACTGATGTAAGTCCGGTGGTGTCAATTCGCTTGTCAACCAAGAATACAACCACTACGTGAGGGAATATTTAAGGAAAGTTGTTTTGTTTCTCCTGCACTATGCCAGTTAAATTGTGCTTTACCGTATAAAAGTTTGTTGGGTTGAGTCTGCAAATTCGTAATATCTATATCAATTTGTGCTGATGCTGTACCAACATTGACAGCAATAATTAATTCCTCTGTCCCGAAAGTACGAGCAAAAATGTATAATGCTCCCTGCGCCGAAATAACTTGATACTCACCTATGCGTAAAGCTGGGTAGGTATGACGCAAGGCAATTAATTGGTGATGAGTCTGGTAAATTTCCTTGTCCCAATTAGCTTCTAAGGGAAAACCTCGACGGCTGTCGGGATCTAATTTTCCTGGTAAACCGACTTCATCACCATAATAAATACTGGGCGCACCAGGAAAGGTGAGTAATAGCAGGGTGGCTAGTTCTACACTGGCTTTATCTCCGCCAGCAATGGTAATTAATCTGGCTGTGTCGTGACTGGCGAGTAAATTAAGTTGAGTCAGTTGAATTTCCCAGGGGTAAAGTTGCAGTAGTTCTGTGATTTTGGCGGCGTACTCAGCTGCAAATAAGGGGGGGGATGGTTGATAGTCCCGGCCTTGGACTTGTTCTAAGACTACGCGATCGCCTGCTGTAAAGGCAATGGTCGGCCCGGCAAATAAATAATTCATCACGCCGTCAAATTGTGTACCATCTAACCATTCACGGGAATCTCCCCATACTTCCCCCACAATATAAGCATCGGGGTTAATAGCTTTGACTCGTTCTCGAAATTCTTGCCAAAAACCAGGGGTTTTAATTTCAAAAGGTACATCTAACCGCCAACCGTCAATGCCAAATTTAACCCAGTATTCGGCGATTTCCATGATATATTCCCGTACTTCTGGGTTATCGTGGTTAAATACAGGCAAGGCGCGATTATTTGCCCAACCTACGTAATTAGCAGGTAATTCGCCAGTGTATGGTGCAAGCGGCCAATCCTCAATTCTGAACCAATTGAGCCACGGGGAATAAGGGCCATTTTCTAAAATGTCATGAAAAAAGAAAAATCCTCGACTAGCGTGATTAAATACTCCATCAAGAACAACTTTAATATTTCTTTGGTGGGCTGCATCTAGTAATTCTTTAAAGGCTGAATTACCCCCTAACATCGGGTCTACTTGATAATAATCATGGGTGTGATAACGGTGATTACTAGCAGATTGAAATATGGGTGTGAAATAAATGGCGTTAATGCCTAGGTCTTGGATGTAGTCTAATTGTTCCATGATGCCCCATAAATCACCACCTTTGTATCCTTGCAGTGTGGGCATGGCTTCCCAGTCTTCCCAGGTGGCGTTACTTAATAGGCGTTTACGGGGTTGTTTACTTCTGGCAAATCTGTCGGGGAAAATTTGGTAGAAAACTGCGTGTTTAACCCAATCTGGTGTTTGAATTTGCATGAGTGAATTTTGAATGGTTTAGTAGTCATTTTGACTTTAAAGTAAATATTTATGGTTCTTGCTTATGGTAGAAAAATTTTAATATTTATTTTTTTCACGCAGAGGAGGACACTTGCACAGGAAGGCTGTGCCGACTTCAGCAACGTGTCCGTCGCGCAGAGGCAAGCCAGTGCGTTGGGCGGCTCTGCCGACTTGTTCGTGCAGCGTTCCCGTTGGCGCAGCCTCTCGTAGAGAAGGGTAGCAACTGGCGCGCAGAGAGAAGGAGGAGGAGTTATTGGGATTGATTAAGTTTAGGTTGTGTTTTTGGGTTTGGTTATGAGATTGATGTTATTTGTGAAGATAAGACTTCAGGCTAAAAGTTGAAATAAAATGAGATACGAAAAGCTTTCTCCTGGACTTTTGTTGGCTTGGGATGATTTTCAACGGGAGGGGGAGTTGGCGTTAATTACACATAGGCGATCGCTTGGTATTATTGCTCCTAAAAGTGTGATTAAACCTACTAAAAGTATGGTTTTTATTTATTGTGATGCTGATGCAGATTTGAGTTATCTTTCTGAATATGGTATTGAAATAAATCAAAATTTTGGTGCTGTCAGGACGGCTTTTTTACCTCTAGATAGTTTAGGAGTTTTATCAGAAGTACCTGCAATTACTCGTATTAAACCATCACGTAAACTGCAACTGCGGATGGATGTTGCACCCGCAGTTATTAAACTGTCAAGTTTTGTCAATAGAACTAAACTTACTGGTCAAGGGGTAATTATTGGCATTATTGATACGGGTATTGATGCCAAACACCCTGCGTTTGCTGGACGGATTTTGAGAATTTGGGATCAAACTCTCCCTGGTGTAGGAGTGAATGAGGGTCGTTACGGTGCAGAATTGACAGGAGAGCAGCTTTATATCTCCCAAGATACGGAAGGTCATGGTACTCATGTTGCAGGTATTGCGGCTGGTGCTGATGCTGTCTATGGTGGTGTTGCATCCCAAGCGGAATTAGTGGTGATTAAGTCTGATTTACAGGATGCTCACATTGCTGATGGGATTCGCTACATTTTCCGGGTGGCGGGTGAGTTGGGACGACCTGCTGTCATTAATCTTAGCGTCGGTGGACACGCAGATGCTCATGATGGCAGTGATTCCCTCTCCCAAATTATCAATGCTGAGTCTGGTATGGGTAGAATTGTCTGCTGTGCGGCTGGTAATGAAGGCAATGATAATATTCACGCTCAAACTCATATTCCCAGTGGACGCAGCCGGGGTATGCGTTTTCGTGTGCCTTTAAATCAAATCGGTATGGTTTGGTTAAATGCTTGGTATGTCAGTAGCGGAGAATTAGAAGTCTCAGTACGTAGTCCTAACGGTTTTGTCACGCCTTATCAAAAAATTATTACTAATGGTAATCCTTCCCAAAGCCATGATTTACCTGATTCTTTGGTAGAAATTGTTACCCCAGACCGTGACCCGATTAATGGTGATTATCATTTCTTTGTGCAGATTCGCGGTAGGGGTAGATCCCTTGTGCAAGGTGGTATCTGGCAGTTACGAGTTCGCAATCACTCAGCATCAGATACTATAGTCGATGTTTGGACATTAGATGATACACTATCAGTATTTTTTACAGGTAAAAGTGTCAAGGATGCAGTAAAAATCGGTTCTCCTGGCTGTGCTAGTAGTGCGGTGACAGTGGCAGCCTACACTACTAAAGTTAAATATGAAGATATCGATCGCCACACCCGCGAAATGGGTTTAGAATTAAATACCATTGCCGAATTTAGTAGTGAAGGCCCTTTAAGAAATCATGCCCCTAAGCCAGATATAGCCGCACCAGGTGCAATGATTGTCTCTGCACTTTCTAGTCATTTTAATGGCGATCGCTCCATGATCATTAATTCCCAATTTATCGCCATGTCCGGTACTAGTATGGCTGCACCATTTATCACCGGCTTAATTGCATTACTCTTACAGCGCAACCCCAAGTTAACCCCAACTGCCATTAAAGACTTACTTTGCCAAAACAGTTCCATCCCCGGCAAATCTCCCGGCACGTTTGATCATCAATGGGGGTTTGGTTTGATTAATACTGAAAAACTTTAACAGTGTTGGGGGAACAGCACTTTTTACCCCCACACCCCTACACCCCTACACCCCTACACCCCTGTGTTTCAGAAAATTCATTAGCCATAATCTTTGATCCCCCCTTACCAGTTGCTACATAGAGTCCTAAACTGTAGGTGGGAGTCGAAAGGCAGTTGGGAGACATCTTGTGAAAAAAGTATTAGCAATTATTCTTGGAGGTGGTGCAGGTACTCGCCTGTACCCGCTAACCAAACTACGTGCTAAACCAGCAGTACCAGTGGCAGGGAAATACCGTCTAATAGATATCCCTGTTAGTAACTGCATCAATTCAGAAATTTTTAAAATCTACGTTCTGACACAATTTAACTCAGCTTCCCTCAATCGTCACATCGCCCGTACCTATAACTTTAGTGGTTTCAGTGAAGGGTTTGTGGAAGTGCTAGCCGCACAACAAACACCAGAAAACCCCAACTGGTTTCAAGGTACAGCCGATGCGGTGCGCCAGTATCTATGGATGCTACAAGATTGGGATGTAGAAGAATTTTTGATCCTGTCAGGAGATCACCTCTACCGGATGGATTATCGTTTATTCGTGCAGCGTCATCGTGAAACGAATGCCGATATTACTCTATCTGTAATTCCCATCGACGATCGCCGCGCCTCAGATTTTGGTTTAATGAAGATTGATCAGTCTGGGCGTGTGATTGATTTTAGCGAAAAACCCAAAGGCGAAGCGTTAGCTCAAATGCGTGTCGATACCACTATTTTGGGATTGACTCCAGAGCAAGCTGCTTTACAGCCCTACATCGCCTCGATGGGGATTTACGTATTTAAAAAAGATGTTTTGATCAAACTTTTGAAAGAAGCTTTAGAACGCACGGATTTTGGTAAGGAAATTATTCCTGATGCGGCTAAAGATTACAATGTGCAAGCCTATTTATTTGATGGCTACTGGGAAGATATTGGGACAATCGAAGCTTTTTATGATGCCAATTTAGCCCTGACACAGCAACCATTACCGCCGTTTAGCTTCTACGATGAAGAAGCCCCAATCTACACCCGCGCTCGTTATTTGCCCCCCACCAAACTATTAGACTGTCATGTGACAGAATCAATCATTGGTGAAGGCTGCATTTTGAAAAACTGCCGCATTCAACACTCAGTTTTGGGTGTGCGATCGCGGATTGAGTCAGGTTGTATCATCGAAGAATCTTTACTCATGGGTGCTGACTTTTACCAACCTTTTGTAGAACGTCAGTGCAGTATAGACAAAGGAGATATCCCGGTAGGTATTGGCCCAGATACCATTATCCGCCGCGCCATCATCGATAAAAACGCCCGTATCGGTCACGATGTCAAAATTATCAATAAAGACAACGTGCAGGAAGCAAACCGCGAAACTCAAGGCTTCTACATCCGCAGTGGTATTGTAGTCGTCTTGAAAAATGCTGTTATTCCTGATGGAACGATTATCTAAAATGGTGGTGAGTAATGAGTAATGAGTAATAAGTAATGAGTAATGAGTAATGAGTAATGAGTAATAAGTAATAAGTAATGAGTAATGAGTTTGAGGTTATTAGTAATGAATACAATTTCTAATTACTCTCAACCATTGATTTCTAACTTATTACTCACAACTGACAACTCACAACTGACAACTCAGCACTGGCTAAACGCCGAGCTACCGTTAACAAAACTCATCTTACTGATTGGTCTTCCTGGTAGCGGTAAGTCAACTTTAGCAAAACAATTAATGGCACAATGCCCCCAGATGCAGCTGATTTCTACAGATGCCATCAGGGGGCAATTATTTGGTTCAGAAGCAATTCAAGGGTCTTGGCTGCTCATTTGGCGCGAAATAGAACGACAATTGCAAGAGGCTATATCTACGGGTAAAACAGTAATTTTTGACGCTACCAACGCCCAACGCCGCCATCGTCGGGAAATGATTACTCTAGCCCGTAACTTAGGCTTTACCCACATTACAGCAGTGTGGGTACAAACCCCAGTTTGGTTGTGTTTAGCCAGAAATCAAAAACGCGATCGCATTGTTCCAGAAGAAATTATCCTACGAATGCACCGCCAACTCCGTGATGCACCCCCCAGCCTAGAAGAAGGACTAGATCAAATACTCCCACTTTAGCCGTTTGGAGCGAACGGAATTAAATGAGTAATGAGTAATGAGTAATAAGTAATGAGTAATGAGTAATAAGTAAGTCGGTGAGAACAAACTTAACTATATTAACGCGATGTGCAACTTATTATTAAAACCCCTCTCCAAACCGGGTGAACGAAATTTTATGTGGGATTTCTAGCTACGTATCCAAAAAATTACCCTCCACACTCCCCACACCTCCCACACTCCCCACACCTTTTTTCGCTCACCCCTCCAAACCTCTACCCTGCAACTGTAGAGACTTTCCATGCAACGTCTCTACTTTGATTCTTGCTCCCCTTCCCTACAAGGGAAGGGGCTGGGGGTTAGGTTTGAGAGAAAGTTGCACACGGCGTTATCTTAAGAAAGATAAACTAAGCTAAAACCCTCTTTCTCCCTGCCCCCTACCCCCTGCCCCCTACCCCCAAGTACGGTAATCGCCACGATGCGATGAGGATGAACCACACTTGATTATTTATATTATTTGTTAATTTAAAATCAGAAGTATTTGTGCTTGGCATTATACCTAGCAAAAACGAAATCTCACATCTTAGAAAAAAACTTAAAGGAAATTTTTACAGGAGGCTGGTAGATGGCTGCAACCGACTTCAAAGACTATTACAGCATTTTGGGAGTTAGTAAAACTGCCAGTCCAGAAGAGATTAAACAAGCTTTTCGTAAACTAGCCCGCAAGTATCACCCTGATGTTAACCCAGGCAATAAGCAGGCAGAAGCAAAATTCAAAGAAGTCAATGAAGCTTACGAAGTGTTGTCTGATGCAGACAAACGCAAAAAATATGACCAATTTGGTCAATATTGGCGACAGGTAGGTGATGGTGGCTTCCCTGGTGGTGCTGGTGTCGATATGGGCGGTTTTGATTTCAGTCAATACGGCTCTTTTGATGATTTTATCAATGAATTACTAGGACGCTTTGGTGGCGGTGCGCCTCGCGGTGGAAGACAAAGTTATGGTTATGGAACTCCCGGAGGCCGACCTGGGGGTGCTTATGGCGGGTTTAGTGACTTCGGATTTCAAGATGTCGGTACAGGTGGCGGACAAGATACAGAAGCTACTATTACTTTAACTTTTGCAGAAGCTTTTACTGGTTCTCAAAAGCGTTTTAACTTAGGTAATGAAACATTAGATGTGCGTATTCCACCCGGTGCAAAACCTGGTAATCGGTTGCGGGTGAGGGGTAAAGGTCAATTTAACCCCATGACTCAACAACGGGGGGATTTATATTTAAAGGTAGAGTTACAACCCCACTCATTTTTCCAGATTGAAGGTGATAATTTGGTCTGTGAAGTGGCAATTACTCCTGATGAAGCGGCTTTAGGTGCGTCCATTGATGTACCCACCCCCGACGGTAGTGTGAATGTCAAGTTACCTGCTGGTGTGCGTTCTGGTCAATCTTTGCGTTTACGCGGTAAAGGGTGGCCTCTCCCTAAAGGTGGACGTGGCGATCAGTTGGTGAAGGTAGCGATCGCACCTCCGAAAGATATGAGTCAGCAAGAACGAGAATATTATGAAAAAATCCGGGCTATCCGTACTTACAACCCCCGGAGTCATTTACAACAGGTTAAGCTGTAAAATCAACAGTTAAAAGGTAAAGTTTACCTTTTAACTTTGAGTGACGTACTCCACAGACTCCCTTTCAGGTGAGTGTGGGCTACGAGCGCGACTCTTCTATGAAGACGTTGACTGAGCTTTAAGACCGTGCGCCCCACGGTTCTTTGGTTGAGCCAAACAATTAGCTTTTATTTTTATAGGCTGCTTTTCAGCATTTAATTAGATTACACCTACTGGTTAAAATCATATCAAAATATTTGCAACAAGCCAAGAAAGTGTTCATTCCTCACCGACCAACATTGCTGATTGCGCTATGCTCAATTTCCCTCGTTGGTCAATTCGTCACTCACTCACAATTCATCCCACGCTCATTCGAGTGAGACGTGGGGCTTCTTGCTGCTTTAGCTAAACATTTCTAATAAAGTTTCAATACTAGCGTTGTGATCTAAGAAAGAAAATAAATGTTTGTAGCACAGTCTGCCGTTTTTATCTAATACAAATTGGGCGGGTAAAGGCGCGCCTAAAGCTTGCCCTACTCGATAAGTACGAAATACTCTGCAACTTGGATCACTTAGTAATCGCATTTTTAAGCCTAAATCTCTGACGACTATTTGACTTTGTTGCTCGTCGGTACTAGTAATTAGTAAAACTTCTATATCGCGTTGCTTAAATTCTTCATATCGCTCATTCAAAGCTTTGATATGAGGAAAGCAAAATGGGCAATATTGCTTGGCTGTAAAAATGCGGGTAAATGCCAGTAAAACAGGTTGTTTTCCCCGATAATCTGATAATTTTACTGACGTGCCATTAGTAATATCTGGTAATTGAAAGTCTGGTGTTCCTACCTCCAGCCTTAACTCATTACTAGCGGGAATCGGCAGGAAATTACGGAAGAAACGCTCATTCAATAATCCACTAAAATCTGTTGAGGTCAGCATAAATCAATTCAAAATTCAAAATTTAAAACCACAGATAAACATTTTCATCAACACTAATTTTATATCTGTATTGATGTATTTTCATCTGTGGTTGGGATGATTTTATTGCTCAAACTTTTACAGTTAGAAGTACAGAAAGGAGTTGAAAAAGTCCAAAAAGCAGATAGTTAAAACATTTTACTTTCTGCCTTTTTCCTTCTGCCTTCTGCCTTCTGCTTTTTTAGACAGCAGAGAAGTAAACTTTAGATTTCACAGGGTCAGGATTCATTGTTTTGTCACCAGGTTGCCAACCAGCAGGGCAAACTTCATCTGGGTGAGATTGAACATACTGAATCGCTTGTAATGTCCGCAGGGTTTCATCAACGCTACGACCAAAAGCTAGGTTGTTGATGGTAGCGTGTTGGATGATACCATCTTTGTCAATGATAAATAGACCACGTAAAGCAATACCTGCGGCTGGGTCTAAAACATTATAAGCGGTGCTAATTTCTTTTTTGATGTCGGAAACTAAAGGATAGTTGAGGTCGCCTACACCGCCAGACTTGCGATCTGTTTGAATCCAGGCTAAGTGAGAAAATTCGCTATCAACGGAAACACCAAGAATTTCAGTATTAAGTTTACTAAATTCTTCGTAGCGATCGCTAAATGCTGTGATCTCAGTGGGGCAAACAAAGGTAAAGTCTAGGGGGTAGAAGAACAGGACAACATACTTACCACGATAATTGGAAAGTTTGATTTCCTTAAATTCCTGATCCGCCACAGCTGTTGCTGTAAAATCGGGAGCTTGTTGACCAACGCGGAGGCTTCCTTCTGTTCCGTAAGTGATGGACATTTACTATTATCTCCTTCAACTTATATCCGTTTACTAGCGTTGGAGTTGGGGTCAGTAAATCTTACCCATCCACGCTCTGTCACAGTTTGATTACGATCTGTTACAAATATATCATACTCATAACGATTTTGAGTAGCACATGGATGATTTAGATACAAGAGAATGGTTATTGACCAATGGCTTGGGCAGTTTTGCTAGTGGAACTGTTAGTGATGTCCGCACGCGGACTTATCACGGTTGGTTATTTGCGGCGACAAATCCACCGGCTGGGCGCACCCTATTGTTTTCCCACCTAGAAGCTAGTTTGGAAGTCTCAGAGAAAGTTGTGGCACTGGGAACGAATATCTGGAGTACAGGTAATATCGAGCCGAGAGGCTACAAACTGCTGCACTCCTTCGATATTAACCCTGTTCCTAAATGGATTTGGGGAGAGGATGATTGGCAACTAAGCAGGCAATTGGTGATGCCGCATGGTTTGTTAGGGAATAACAAAGAAAATCAAACTTGCCACTGGCCAATGAGTCATCGTCTGTTAATTCAATATCGTTATGAAGGTAGAGAAACTGCGGTTTTGAGACTACGATTGCTGATAGCAGATCGGGATTTTCATGGTCAACAAACGGGTAGTTCAGACTTACAATTTTCCCAATTACTTGGTGATCAACAGGTTTGTTTACAGGCAATTATGTCTGGACACTTTGGTACACCTTGGCAATTGCGTTGGACACAAGGAGAATATCGAGCAGATGCCCTGTGGTACTGGAATTACGAGTTTCCAGAGGAAACACAACGGGGACTGTGTCATCATGAAGACCTTTTCAGTCCCGGTTATTTATCTGTGATTCTCAAGCCAGGGGATACAGTAACTTTAGAAGCCAGGATGGGTTTTCCTGAACAATCGCCGGATGTTCTCACCCCTGATACTTTTACAGAAGCTGTAACAGCAGAACAAGAGCGACTGTCTCAAATTTTTGGTTGGGATCTAGATACTGGGAGATTGGGGACTGGGGATTGGGGACTGGGGACTGGGGACTGGGAATTGGGGACTGGGGACTGGGGATTGGGGACTGGGAATATTGATCATCCCCAATACCCCATCACCCATGCCCAATCCCCAATTTGGCGACAATTATTAAAAGCTAGCGATCAATTTATTGTTTATCGAGCTTCGATTGGTGGCCCTACGGTGATTGCTGGTTATCACTGGTTTAATGATTGGGGTAGAGACACCTTAATTGCTTTACCTGGGTTGACCTTGGTAACTGGACGTTTTGAAGTAGCTAAAGGTCTGCTGCAAACTTTTGGGCGTTACTGTCGTTATGGTCTGATCCCTAATGCTTTCCCAGATATGGACAGTGAGCCGTTCTACAATAGCATTGATGCTGCTTTGTGGTGGGTTGAAACTTTAGGACTTTACTTGGAAGCTACCCAAGATTGGCAATTTTTAGCTGAACAGTTTCCAGTTGTACAGCAAATTCATAAAGCTTTTATTGGTGGTACACGCTACAACATCCAAGTAGACGCAACTGATGGACTGTTGGGTTGGGATGCACCTAGTGTTGCTCTGACTTGGATGGATGCTTTAGTGAATGGACAACCTGTAACACCTCGCCCCGGTAAAGCGGTGGAAATTAATGCCCTGTGGTATTCTGCTTTATGTTGGATGAGTCAATGGGCAGAACGTTTAAGTCAGCTAGAAATTGGTGATGCAGTCCGTTTTGCCAATCAAGGAAAGCGTTATGCTCAACAGGCACAACAAGTAAAAGCTTCCTTGCAAAAATTCTGGAATCCCCAGTTGGGTTATTTGTATGACACCATTGACGTTGACGATCGCCGCAATGCTCAAATTCGCCCCAATGCAGTTTTAGCACTGTCTTTACATCATTGCGGTTTTTCTGAATCCCAAGGTCGTCAGGTCTTAGATTTAGCTACTTATCGCTTGCTAACTCCCTATGGTCTGCGCTCTCTTGACCCAGTAGATCCAGAATATATTGGTAAATGTGTAGGTAATAGTGAAAAACGCGATCGCGCTTACCACCAAGGTACTGTCTGGACTTGGTTAATCGGCCCCTTTATCCGCGCTTGGCAGCGTTTTTTACCGGAACAACCATTACCTTTTAGTTGGCAACCTTTGTTAGATCATTTATTTCATGATGTTTGTCTGGGTTCAATTTCCGAAATTTTCGATGGCAACCCACCCCACCAACCCAGAGGCGCAGTAGCACAGGCTTGGTCAATTGCTGAAGTTCTTCGCCACATACAAGATCAATGATTGATTAGAAGTTTCTGATTGTCTCTTGACTCTACCCTTACGGCAGGGTGTTTAGTTGAGAAAGTCTGAGACTTGACCCAAATACCAAGATGTTAAAAATAGGTGATTTTTCCAAGCTAAGTCAGGTGAGTGTCAAAGCACTGCGTCTCTACGATCAAATGGGATTACTCAAACCATTACAAGTGGACAACCTTACAGGCTACCGCTACTACTCACCTCAACAATTACCCCGACTGAATCGCATTTTAGCTTTCAAAGATTTGGGTTTTTCTCTAGAACAAATTAGCACGCTACTAGATGAGAATTTACCCCCAGCCCAAATTCGGGGAATGCTACGACTCAAGCAAGCCGAAATTCAACAGTTAGTAGAAGCAGAACAAGCAAGACTCAGACGAGTAGAAGCAAGACTCAAGCAAATTGAACAGGAGAATAATATGTCTAACTATGAGGTTGTGATCAAAAAAGCTGAACCTATTGAAGTTGCCTCTATCCGGGAGATTTTACCAAATTACGCCAGTATAGGCATACTTTATGATGAATTACACGAGTATCTCAAACAACAGTCAGCCCAAGTTGGTGATTATTATGGGGCTATTTGGCATGACCCAGGCTATAAAGATAGTGATGTCGATGGGGAAGCGGTAATTTCCATTACAGGATTAGTCAAAGGTAATGAAAGAATCAAAGTTTACGAGTTACCTAGGCTAGAGAAAATCGCCTGTTTAATTCATCATGGCAGTTATGATACTATCAGCCAAGCCTATGCAGTCTTAGTTTCTTGGATTGAGGCGAATGGCTACAAAATTACTGGGCCAAACCGTGAAGTATATCTTGTTGGTGGTAACGAACAGGGCAATGAATCCTATGTTACTGAGATACAGTTTCCTGTCATTTCAGCTTAATATTTTGAAAAATTAGACGTGATTTCTTGTTAATCAAATGGCTCAGGTCTGACTTGAACAGACGACCCCAGGCTTATGAGTCCCGTGCTCTAACCAACTGAGCTACTGAGCCTTGTTTTTCACACATTTCTTAATATAGCAGACAAATCTTTTTTTGGCTAGTGTGATTTTGAATTATTTTTGGCTACCCTGAAACAGTTAGTAGATTTATGGACAAATATCCTCAATGGCTACTTTGCCCGGAGTAACAATATTTGATTTAAGGGTTGATGGTTGGCGATCGCTCCCCAATTTACCACTTCAAATAAGCTGCTTCTAAGCCTTCTTCTCTTCTAACTTTACCATCTTTTTCAAACCAAGTGATTACTTGCTGTGTGGTTAAGTCTTCAATCGCTACACCATATTCTTGCGCGATGTGTTTTAAAAGTTTCAGGGAAGAAATTGTTAATCTAGTTAAAAACTTTTCTGATGAAGATAATAAAGCCGCGTCTACTTTCTCTGACTCTTCTAAGGTGAGAAATTGAGTTGATGGCTGTTGTGATGGTAAATCCATAGAACAATTCAAAATTCAAAATTAAGAAACTAAACCGCAGTAGGCGTAAGAGCTTAAAAGTTAGCTTTGGATAATATAAGCCGAGCATTGGTAAAAGCCTTTACCAATTGGCTAGGATGGATGACCTAAACTAGCTATGAAAACTAATTTACATATTTGATTTTTTAGCTTCTCCACCTAAAAGTTACATTATTGTCATTGTCAATACAAGCTAAAAACTGTCTCCTCTGCTTCCCTGCTTATTTATGGGCTTGGACTAGATAGCCGCAACGATGTTCGCCGTTAATTAGCCAGTGGGTACGCTCAACTGTACAGTCTGGCAGAACAGCCGCAAACATTTCTAGTTCATGGCCGCACACACTGGGGAATGACTCCGCCACATTAGAAATTGCACAGTTATGTTCCATGAAAATAAACCGTTTCTCCTCTGGTGAACCAGGGGAATCTACAGGGTGATATTCTGCCATGAAACCTTCAGCTTGTCGCAGTGAGACTAAATTAGCCACCCGTTCTTCGAGTGAACCGTTACCGACGCGATCGCGGTATTCTTGGGCTTTGCGTTCCCATTGTTTTTGTAAGATGGTCTTAAATTGGTCTTGTCCTACCGTTGCGGCTAAGGTGTCAAGCAACGAAACAGCAAAATCACCGTGGCGATCGCTAGCTGATTTGTGGAGGCGTTCTCTTCCTTGGCGACTCAATTCATAAATGTGTTGCGGTCGCCCCATCCCAGCTTGTACCGTGGTGGAATAAACAATCAGCTCCTCCATCTCCAAATCTTTGAGATGACGACGAATCGCTTGGGGGCTGACATCCAAAATTTCCGCCAAGTCAAGGGCTGTGGCTTGGGAATGCTTGAGGAGATACTCTAGGATCTCTTGCTTAGTTGAGGACTGTTGAGTAGTCGCCATCTGAGTCCAAAAAATTTTTTGAGAAAATTTGACTTTAACAACATCGTTGTTGTTAATCTAGCGTAAAATGAAATTACATTAAACAACAACCATGTTGTTTTAGTCTATATCCTTATTGTAACAGTCGTCTAATCACAAGGTTAGACCAGATGGGTAGATATCCTAACTAAACCCGTCTTCCATCCTTAAAGAGAAACACTACGTCCTGAACACGAGAGACCACTAGCGATGAGTGCTACTGTCAAAACCTTAGTCAACCAACCCTACAAGTACGGTTTCGTCACTGACATTGAAACCGACACCATTCCGCGTGGACTAAACGAGGACATTATCCGCTTGATCTCCGCTAAGAAAGAAGAGCCGGAGTTTATGCTGGAGTTTCGCCTCAGAGCTTACCGCCAGTGGCTAAAAATGACTGAGCCAACTTGGCCAAGCGTCACCTATCCACCTATTGATTATCAGGATATCATTTATTATTCCGCGCCTAAGCAAAAGAAAGAAAAACTCAACAGCTTAGAGGAAGTAGATCCTACTCTGTTAGAAACTTTTGAGAAGCTAGGTATTCCCCTATCTGAGCAGAAGCGATTGGCAAACGTTGCTGTAGACGCGATTTTTGATAGCGTTTCTGTGGCTACCACCTTCAAAGAAAAACTCGCCAAAGACGGCGTAATTTTCTGCTCCATTTCCGAAGCATTGCGGGAACACCCAGAACTGATCAAAAAATATCTGGGTAGCGTTGTCCCCATTGCTGATAACTATTTTGCCGCCCTGAATGCGGCAGTATTTAGTGATGGTTCTTTTGTCTATATTCCTAAAGGCGTAAAATGCCCGATGGAACTGTCTACCTACTTCCGCATCAACTCCGGCGATACAGGCCAATTTGAACGGACTTTGATTGTGGCTGAAGAAGGTAGCTATGTTTCCTATTTGGAAGGTTGCACCGCGCCGATGTATGACAGCAACCAATTACACGCGGCTGTAGTCGAACTTGTCGCCTTGGATAACGCGGAAATTAAATACTCTACTGTGCAAAACTGGTACGCCGGTGATGCTAACGGTAAAGGTGGGATTTACAACTTCGTTACCAAGCGCGGTTTGTGTCAAGGCGTGAACTCCAAAATTTCTTGGACACAGGTAGAAACTGGTTCAGCGATTACTTGGAAGTATCCTAGCTGTGTGTTAGTTGGGGATAATTCTGTCGGTGAATTTTACTCGGTGGCGTTAACTAATAATATGCAGCAAGCCGACACCGGGACGAAGATGATTCACATCGGGAAGAATACTCGCAGCACTATTATTTCTAAGGGGATTTCCGCAGGTAAGTCTAGTAATAGCTACCGGGGTTTGGTGAAAATTAATCCCAAGGCTGAAGGGGCGCGGAATTATTCTCAGTGTGACTCGATGCTGATTGGGGATAATGCTCACGCTAATACTTTCCCTTATATTCAAGTGCAGAATAATACTGGGAAGGTGGAGCATGAGGCTTCTACTTCTAAGATTGGGGAAGATCAGTTATTTTACTTTGCTCAACGGGGAATTTCGGCGGAAGACGCGATTTCGATGATGATTAGCGGCTTCTGTAAGGATGTGTTTAATCAGCTACCTATGGAGTTTGCGGTGGAGGCTGATAAGTTGTTGAGTCTGAAGTTGGAAGGTAGTGTGGGTTAACTTCTAAACGCGGAGGGGCGCGGAGGTTAACGCAGAGGTACGCGGAGAGAGAAGAGAGAGAGAAGATGATTGTTGAAAATAGTGATGTGATTTTGTCGGTTAAGGGTTTGACGGCTGAGGTTGATGGTACGCCAATCCTTAAGGGTGTGAATTTGGAAGTGCGGGCTGGGGAAGTTCACGCGATTATGGGGCCGAATGGTTCGGGGAAGAGTACTTTTTCTAAGGTGTTGTCGGGACATCCGGCTTATACTGTGACTGGTGGTGAGGTGATTTTCCAGGGACAGAATTTGCTGGAGTTAGAACCGGAGGAACGGGCTAGGGCTGGTGTGTTTTTGGCTTTCCAGTATCCTCTGGAAATTCCTGGGGTGAGTAATTTGGATTTCTTGCGGGTAGCTTATAATTCTCGTCGCAAGGCTCAAGGTTTGGAAGAGTTAGACGCTTTCGATTTTGATGATTTGATTGAGGAAAAGTTGGAAGTGGTGAAGATGAATCCCGCTTTCCTCGAACGTAGTGTAAATGAAGGTTTCTCTGGTGGGGAGAAGAAGCGTAATGAAATTTTGCAAATGGCGTTGCTAGAGCCGAAGTTGGCAATTTTGGATGAGACAGATTCGGGTTTAGATATTGACGCGCTGAAAATTGTGGCGCATGGGGTGAATCAACTCACTAGCCCAGAAAATGCCACGATTATGATTACCCACTACCAACGGTTACTTGATTATATTGTGCCTGATTTTGTTCACGTTATGGCACGGGGACAAATTATCACCAGTGGTGGTAAGGAATTAGCCCTGGAATTAGAATCTCGTGGTTATGACTGGCTCTTAGAAGAAACTGCGGTTGGGGCGGGTGTGTAATGACAAATCAAGTTTCTCCTAGTGCTATTCCTAACTCAAATGTAGCTAGTTTGACATCTACTTTGTTAGATAGAGATGCTGAGTTAGTGGCTTTGTTAAATCAGGTGACTGTACCAGCTTCTACAGGTTGGTTACAGGAATTACGTGAACGTGCTGCGAATTGGGTGCGTCATTCTACTATTCCTACTAGCCGTGAGGAAGAATGGCGATTTACTGATTTATCAGCGTTGCGCCAGGTAAAATTCCATAGCTTCACAGCAAGTTCTCCTGATATCAGCCCATTCACGCTACCAGAATCTGATAATAGCCGCTTGGTGTTTGTTAACGGTGTTTACGCACCAGAGTTATCAGCCGTTGCAGATTTACCTGCTGGTGTAGTTGTCGGTAATTTATCTGTGTTACCTGTGACTGAACAGGAACGGGTACAAAAGCATCTAGCCCAAGCTGAGGGCGCATTAGAGGTATTTACTGCGCTAAATACTGCGGGTATATCTGATGTCGCTGTTGTCTTGGTGGCGAAAAATGTCATTGTCGAAACGCCGATACATCTATTATTTATCTCCGTGGGTGGGGAAACAGCAACTATCGCTCAACCTCGGTGTTTGGTAGTAGCTGAAAGTGGTTCACAAGTCAGTGTGATTGAAGATTATGTGACTACCAGAGGGGAAGAGGGGGTTTACCTCACCAACGCTGTTACGGAAATTGTCATTGCAGATAACGCTCATGTAACTCACACTAGAGTAGAGAGAGATAGTAAACAGGCTTTCCATATTGGTAAGACTGCCGTTACTCAAGCGCGTTATAGCCGTTATACTTGTCACGCCATTAGCTTGGGTGCGAAGCTATCACGACATAATTTAGAGATTTTGCAAACTGGTGAGCAAACTGAAACAACTCTCAACGGGTTGACGATGATTGCAGGGAATCAAGTAGCGGATACTCACAGTGCGATCGCTCTCAATCATCCCTATGGTACAAGTAAACAATTACATAAATGTATTGTCGGCGATCGCGCTCACGCAGTCTTCAACGGTAAAGTTTTCGTCCCCAAACCAGCACAGCTAACCGACGCAGCCCAGTTAAACCGTAACTTGCTGCTATCATCAAAAGCCAGAGTTGACACCAAACCCCAACTAGAAATCACCGCCGATAACGTCAAATGCGCCCACGGTGCAACAGTCAGTCAGTTAGAAGATGATGAAATATTCTATCTGCAAAGCCGGGGTATTGATAGCGACGACGCGCGCAAATTATTAGTTAACGCCTTCGCCGCCGAAATCATCAATCACATCCCAGTCCCCTCATTGCGAAACACATTATTAAATACAGTCACCACTTGGAAAATAGGGAATGGGGTGTAGGGGCAAATAAATTCAAAATTCAAAATTCAAAATTCAAAATTAAAGAATTTTTGATTTTTGACTCTTTTCTGCCCCATGCCCCATGCCCCATGCCCCATGCCCCATGCCCAATGACTAACTACCAATGACTTACACTCCTACCAAAACCTTAGCTGATAAAGTCCGCGCTGATTTCCCACTATTGCGTCAGGAAATCAACGACAAACCCTTGGTTTATTTAGATAATGCGGCGACATCACAAAAACCATTCTTCGTCTTAAATGCACTCAGGGATTACTACGAAGAATATAACGCCAACGTGCATCGGGGAGCGCACACCCTCAGCGCAAAAGCCACCGATGCTTATGAAGGCGCACGGGATAAAATCGCCAAATTTATTAATGCAGCTTCCCGCCAAGAAATCGTTTACACCCGCAACGCCAGCGAAGCTATTAACCTTGTAGCTTATAGCTGGGGAATGAACAATTTAAAAGCTGGGGATGAAATTATTCTGTCGGTGATGGAACACCACAGTAATATTGTGCCTTGGCAATTTGTGGCTCAAAAAACTGGTGCAGTTCTCAAATTTGTGGAATTAACACCAGAAGAAACCTTTGATTTAGAACAGTTTAAACAACTGATTTCTGAAAAAACTAAATTAGTTTCTATAGTTCATGTTTCTAATACGCTGGGTTGTATAAATCCAGTGGCAGAGATTGCGAAGATTGCTCACAGATACGGCGCGAAATTCTTAGTTGATGCTTGTCAAAGTGTGCCTCATATGCCTGTTGATGTCCAACAAATCGACTGTGATTGGTTGGTAGCATCTGGACATAAAATGTGCGCTCCTACTGGTATAGGTTTCTTGTATGGTAAGTTGGAATTACTAGAGGCAATGCCACCATTTTTTGGTGGTGGTGAAATGATTGCCGAAGTCTATTTAGATCATTCTACCTATGCCGAATTACCCCATAAATTTGAAGCGGGAACACCGGCAATTGGAGAAGCGATCGCCATTGGTGCAGCCATAGATTATCTTACTAATATAGGTATGGATAAAATCCACGCCTATGAAGCAGAATTAACAGCTTATTTGTTCCAAGAATTAGCTAAAATTCCCCAAGTTAGAATCTACGGGCCAAAACCCGATGGGAGAGGAGAAGGTAGAGCCGCTTTAGCAGCATTTACTGTTGAAGGTATCCACGCCAACGACTTATCTACATTATTAGATCAAGAAGGCGTAGCCATTCGTTCTGGACATCATTGCACCCAACCATTACACCGCCATTTAGGTTTACCCGCTACCGCACGAGTCAGTTTATCTTTCTACAATACCCGTGAGGAAATTGATATTTTCATCAAAGCACTCAAGGAAACCATTGACTTTTTTGCTGGTATCTTCGGTTAATTTAGGGTGGGCAATGCCCACCTTTTCATTTTTATTTTTAATACAAAGCTATAAAGGAGTTCCCAATTATTTGAAAAGGGGAACAATGGACTTGTTATAAAAGTCATGATTTTAGTGCTGTGCCTCTTCGCGCCTACTCTGCGAGTTCTGCTTGTAGTATGCGTGAGGCAAAAAAGATTGATGTAATGAGGTCTAATGATGAGACTCTATATATCAATACTAAATTTTGACATAGATAACTTGCCATCACAATTATTTAAAACAGTTTTATGAAAAAGTCTACTTTAACCCTGCTATGCTTGCTTTGGGTTCTAATTCCTCATACTGCGATCGCAGGAGGTGCAAGCTGGGAATATCAAGTTGTTAAATTCCAGAGAACATCCCCAACATCAGCACAATTCTCTCTACGTTCCACAAGGCGAGAACAGAACTATCCTAGAAGAGAGTGCAAAGAGATTATAGTACGCGCTCGATATCGTCCTGAAGCATTTTGGCGACAGACGTGGAGTAGATTTGTTTCTCGAAGAACACAAAATCAAGCTCTAAACTTACTTCAAGAAGCATTTAAACAGAAAAAACCAACTCGATTTGGTGAGATAGGTACTGGTTTGAAAAAAGTAAATGGTAAAGCTTGTGTTTTTGAAAGTAGGGGACTTGATGTGCGTCAAGAACATCCAAATCAACAAAATGCTGTATATTCCTATCACGATCCTATATAGCTTCATTTATAGTCTTAAAATCACTTCTTTTCTTTGACTCACTAAATTACAGGAGTCGCTACAATGTCATACAGTGACTTTACTTTAGACAAAGTGAGGAAAACTTTTGGTTTAACCATCGCCGACAAATTAGATATATTTGCATCTCTGTCAGAAATCGATTGTCCCGTATTCCTGACAGAAATATTAAAAGAAAATATTCCATTAGCTCTTGCTAGCAATACAGAAAAATCTCGTTCAGAGATGATTATTGCACCTATTTTAATCGCCATTAGAAAATATTTAAATAATCAAGTAAGCTTATTTTCTGGCATTGATTTCACTGTTGAACCAGCGCAGGGATTAAATGGTAACTGTGATTTTATTATCAGCCGTTCACCAGAATTATTAATTGTCAATGCACCAGTAATCACCATTGTAGAAGCTAAGAAAGAAAACATCAATGCTGGTTTGGGTCAATGTGTAGCCGAAATGATAGCAGCCAAATTGTTTAATGAGCGTGAAGGCAATAATATTCAGACTATTTATGGAACTGTGACTACAGGTACTAACTGGAAGTTTTTGAAACTTTATGAACAAGTAGTAGAAATTGACTTAAGTGAATATTATATTAATAATATAGGTAAAATTTTAGGAATTTTATCGCATATTTTGACAGAATAAGTATTGTCATATGCTCATACAGTCAACTCCTGCCGAACAAAGAACAGTTTTACATAACGTTAGCTGGGAAACCTTTGAAGCCTTGCTCAGAGATACAGGCGAGGATAGAGGTTCTAGGTTTGCCTATGACTGCGGCACTTTAGAAATTATGACCCCACTTTTTGAACACGAAAACCCTAAAATTCAGTTTGATCGTTTAGTATTTGCCTTAGTTGAACAATTAGACTTAGAAATAAAAAGTGCTGGCTCTACAACCTTAAAATTGCCATTAGCTAAACGAGGTATAGAACCAGATAACTGTTACTATATCCAAAATGAATTTAGAGTGAGAGGTAACAAAAAATTAAATTTAGAAACAGATCCGCCACCTGATTTAGCCATAGAAATAGACATTACTAGCAGTTCAGTCAACAAATTTAATATTTACTCAGCATTAGGTATTGCTGAATTGTGGAGATATGACGGATTCAACTTAAAATTTTATCAGTTAGTTAACGGTCAATATATTGAGAATGAATTTAGTCTGGCTTTTCCTGTAGTGTCTGCAAGTGAGATGAGTAGATTTATTCAGCAAAGTAAAAGTATGGGTGAAATTGCTTTGCTCAAATCATTTCGTGTTTGGGTTCGAGAACGCATAGAATAATTATTTGAAGAAGCAGAGATATTTACCAAGCCCCGTTAAGGGTATAGGGGTGTAGGGGTGTAGGGGTGTAGGGGGAAGAAAGAGCAGCTAGCCACCCAAGGCTTTTAAGCCCTGTTCCTTTTCAGGGGTGAAAAATTCATGCACAATCCTTTTCTTCTTTAAGTAATGAGTAATGAGTAATAAGTAATGAGTAAATAGCCATTACTTATTACTTATTACTTATTGAATTTGGTTCACCGATGATGACACCAAAACTTTATGAATAAAGAATAGGTAAATCTCATCAAAGTCAACACCCTACCCTTACACCCCTAGTGAGTCAAAGTTGTCTTACGACTGGCTGATTATCTACAACCTCGCCAACTAATACTACATCAGCACAGTTGACAAAGATCCCATTTTCGAGAACACCAGGGATGTTATTGAGAACCTTTTCTAAGTTGACTGGGTCGTCAATAGAGTCAAATCGAACGTCTAAGACAAAGTTACCTTGGTCAGTGATCACTGGCCCAGCTTTTTTTACGCCCATACGCAGTTCTGGTTTACCGCCAAGTTGCTTAATTGCATTAGTGACGGGGGTAATTGCCATCGGAATCACTTCCACTGGTACGGCAAATACAGAACCTAAACGCTCTACTAATTTGCCACTATCTACAACGACTATAAATTGATTCGCTAAGTAATCAACTACCTTCTCACGGGTATGAGCTGCGCCACCACCTTTAATTAAGTTCTTGTTGGGGTCAACTTCATCAGCCCCATCAATGGCAATATCAATATGGTCAACAGCATCAAGGGTAGTGAGAGGAACGCCGTATTTTTTTGCTAACACCTCAGACTGAAATGAAGTAGGGATACCGACAATATCTTTTAGTTCACCAGATTTTAGGCGATCGCCTAAATACTGAATCGTGTAAGCTGTAGTTGAACCAGTACCCAAGCCCACAATTGAACCTGACTTCACTAAAGCAGCTGCGGCTTTACCAACTTCTTGCTTCATCAAAGTAACGGGATCTGCTGTCATGCCCAAAACTCCTGAAATATCGTCTAAATAAAAGGCTTGTCCACAGCAGACTATACTACAATCCCTGACACTTCAATATTCTCTGTTAACACAATTGAGGTAGAAAGGGGCAGGGAGCAGGGAGCAGGGGGCAGGGGGCAGGGGGACAAGGGAGACAAGGGAGACAAGGAGCAGGGGGCAGGGAGCAGGGAGCAGGGGGAGTAAAACTCTTCAATTTTGAATTTTGAATTTTGAATTTTGAATTTTTCTGCCCAATGCTCTGTTTGCCTAAATTCGGCAACCTTACCAAGTAAAAATAGTCAACATAATCAGTGCGTAATGCGTCGTCTATCACAGAAGCAGATTTACGGTGGTTAGAACTATGCGCCCTTGGCTCAGTACATTTTCTTTAGTGCTACTACTCCAAAGCTTCCCGGTAATTGTGCAAGCGCAAGCGACCGAAAATACTGGGGGAGTGACATCAGAGGCAATTCAACAGGTAATTACTGCTAAATTGATGACTAATTCACCAGATGGTAATTTTTATCCAGAACGGTTGATGAGTCGTGCAGAATTAGCTGTGATTTTAGTCAAAACATTTAAGTTAGATAGACGAGAAGCTGCTCAACAAGAAAAATCCATCCCTGTTGCAGATGTTCCCCCTTCTCACTGGGCATATCGAGATATTCAGATAGTCCTGAAAACAGATGTAATGAGAGGTTATCGAGGGAATTTATTCTTTCCGAATCAAAGGGTGACAAGGGCAGAAGGGTTGGCTATTTTCGCCCAAGCGTATGGCGTATTTCAGTTTGGTGATGATTCTGTCAATGAAATTCTCGCTCCATATCCAGATGCAGGATCTATACCTACTTGGGCTAGAAGAGCGATCGCTACAGTAGTCACAGAAGGATTTATTAACACTGATGCTCAAAATAATATATCCCCCTTAAGACCGATGAATCGGGGGGATATGGCCTATCTTTTGAGTAAATATTTGCAACGACAGCAAAAGCAACCGGAGATGCCAGAAGTTCCCGGTGTTACCAACACTCCACCACCTTTCTAATCTTCACAATGCCAGATTAAAAAGCCAAAAGCAAAAAGATGACATACTGATAGTATGGGCTTCTTATTAATTTTGGCTAAATAATGTCTATTTTGTTACTGTCTTAGAATGTAACTGAATACATACTTTAAAGTAATTTCGCGGTACAACCTTTGAGCATAAATACTAGTGAAAAATGCTGAAGGTCTTGTGTCTAATTACCCGTTACAGACAATTACATTTTAGACTGCTATTTAGTAAGAGTCTAATTCTGTCGGCAGCCCGACCGTGGGAAAATCAAAATACCGAAAGTTAGAGATTAGAGAGGAAAACACTATAATATGCACCTGAGCGAAATCACCCATCCCAATCAGTTGCACGGTTTATCTATCCGGCAATTGCAACAGATAGCCCGCCAAATTCGAGATAAGCACCTACAAACAGTAGCAGAATATGGCGGACATCTAGGGCCTGGTTTGGGTGTTGTAGAGTTAACACTAGGGCTTTACCAGACTCTAGATTTAGATCGGGATAAAGTAATTTGGGATGTCGGACACCAAGCTTATCCCCACAAACTCATCACAGGACGTTACAGTAACTTCCACACCCTGCGGCAAAAAGACGGAATTGCCGGCTATCTCAAGCGTGGTGAAAATGAATTTGACCACTTTGGAGCAGGTCATGCTTCTACAAGTATCTCAGCAGCATTGGGTATGGCTGTTGCACGAGATATGAAAGGGGAAAAATTTAAGGCTGTTGCAGTCATTGGAGATGGTGCTTTAACTGGTGGTATGGCTTTAGAAGCCATCAACCACGCCGGACACTTACCCAAAACTAACCTACTGGTGGTTCTCAACGACAATGAGATGTCCATTTCTCCCAATGTAGGGGCAATTCCTCGCTACCTCAATAAAATGCGCCTGAGTCCGCCGGTGCAGTTTATCAAAGATAATTTTGAGGAACAGTTCAAACACATTCCTTTTGTGGGTGAATCCTTATCTCCCGAATTAGGACGCATCAAGGAAGGGATGAAACGTTTAGCTGTTCCCAAAGTTGGGGCAGTGTTTGAAGAATTGGGCTTCACTTATATGGGGCCAGTAGACGGGCATAATTTGGAAGAATTAATTGCCACCTTCCAACAGGCACATCAAATTGCTGGGCCAGTTTTAGTCCATGTGGCCACAGTCAAGGGTAAAGGTTATGAAATCGCTGAAAAAGACCAAGTAGGCTACCACGCCCAAACCCCCTTTAACTTGTCAACTGGCAAAGCTATTCCTTCTAGCAAGCCTAAACCCCCTGCTTATGCCAAGGTGTTTTCTCACACCCTCGTCAAACTTGCTGAACAAAATCCTAAAATTATTGGGATTACTGCGGCGATGGCCACAGGCACAGGCTTAGACAAACTGCAAGCGAAGTTACCCCATCAATACATTGATGTTGGCATTGCAGAACAACACGCCGTCACCCTAGCGGCGGGATTAGCTTGTGAAGATATGCGCCCGGTGGTTGCTATCTACTCTACCTTTTTACAACGGGCTTATGACCAAATAATTCATGATGTCTGTATCCAAAACCTCCCAGTCTTCTTTTGTCTAGATAGGTCAGGTATTGTAGGTGCAGATGGCCCTACCCACCAAGGTATGTATGATATTGCCTATCTGCGTTGTATTCCTAATATGGTGCTGATGGCCCCTAAAGATGAAGCTGAACTGCAAAGGATGATGGTTACTGGGATTAACCATACTAGTGGCCCTATTGCTATGCGTTTCCCCAGAGGCAATGGATACGGTGTTCCCCTCATGGAAGAAGGTTGGGAATCTTTGGAAATTGGTAAGGGTGAAATTCTCCGTCATGGTGATGATGTACTAATCATCGGCTATGGCACTATGGTTTACCCCAGTATGCAAGCAGCACAAATCCTCAGTGAACATGGTATTGAAGCAACTGTGATTAATGCCCGATTTGTCAAGCCTTTGGATACAGATTTAATTGTACCTTTGGCTCAGAAGATTGGCCGCGTGGTCACGCTTGAAGAAGGCTGTGTAATGGGCGGTTTTGGTTCAGCCGTAGCAGAAGCTTTACTAGATGCTGATGTACTAGTTCCTGTGAAGCGCATTGGCATTCCAGATGTATTAGTGGAACACGCTACACCAGATCAATCTAAAGCTGAATTGGGATTAACTAGCCGTCAGATAGCAGAGAGAGTTTTGGCAGCTTTCTTTGAGTCAAAAGAGGTGGCTGCTGTTTAGTTAATCAGTTAATCCGGTATTTTATGATCAATAACCCCTGTTTTTAGGGGTTATTTTTTTAACAGTGAATAATGAACAGCAAACAGATTTAAATCCCCAAGCCCCACACCGTACACCCTATTTAACCGTGGGGAGTGTCAATAGTGCCGTTAGTTACCTGTGATGGAGGT
>JBODRP010000014.1:0-40505 GCA_050633005.1 Trichormus sp.
TTAATTCCAGTAGAGGAGGTAATATTACTATTAATACGAATATCTTTGAAGCCACTAATGGTGGACAAGTGATCACTACTGCCAGTAGTTCTGGAAATGCAGGTAATATTACTGTCAAGGGTACTGATAGAATTACACTGTCTGGCAGCGATTCTACCTTTGCTCAAAGACTCGCCAAATTTCAAAATGAAGTTCAAAATGAAGGATCTGCTAGTGGTCTATTTGCTAGTACCCGTGCCAACTCTACAGGGTCAGGAGGAAACATAGCAATTAAAACTGGACAATTGATTATCCAGGATGCAGCAGAAGTCAGCGTTAGTAGTAAGGGAAAAGGTGATGCTGGCGATATTGAGGTAAATGTACGTGACCTCAGTTTAGACAACCAAGGAAAACTTATATCTGAAACTCAATCAGGTCGGGGTGGGAATATTACGCTAGAGGTGCGGGATTTATTACTGATGCGCCGCAATAGTCAAATATCTACTAACGCAGGTATAGCACAAGCTCGTGGGGATGGCGGTAATATTACTATCAATACGCCGTTGGGTTTCCTGGTTGCTGCTCCCAATGAAAATAGTGATATCACAGCCAATGCTTTCTCCGGCTCTGGTGGTAAAGTTACAATCAACGCTAAAAGTATGTTTGGGTTTGTGCCGCGCACACGTGGAGACTTAGTGAGGCTGTTAAATACTCAAGAAAGTGAGGAAATTAACCCAAGTAATCTGCAAACCAACGATATCACAGCATTTTCTCAACAAAATCCTTCATTTAATGGCATTGTAGATATTAAATCTCCAGATGTTGACCCCAGTCAAGGATTATTGCAATTACCTGTAAACGTGGTAGATACTTCTAGGCAAATCGTTGCTAGCTGCAATCCTGGAAAATTGGCAAGGAGTAAATTTACTCTAACAGGTCGCGGGGGCATCGTTTCTAGTCCTACAGAACAATTAACATCTGATGCGGTGTTGTCAGATTGGATAACGGTAGATTCAGATGATAAGAATCGTGTCAGTATGCAAAACACAGAAGTCATTTCAGAGAAGAAAAATACAGAAAATATTTCTGGACAAGTCAAACAAGTGAATCAACCTGCTCAAATAGTGGAAGCTCATGGGTGGATAGTAGATGCTAATGGTAATATAGTTTTGGTTTCTCAAGCACCCAACGCAATACTTAGTAGCCCAGCCCTAGCTACTGCATCTTGTCCTGCTCAATAGGTATGAATCAATTCAAAATTCAAAATGAATGGTGCGTTACTTCGTTAACGCACCTTACTATTTACGAAAAATTAGGAATCGCAGATTTTTCTAAATGGGTGAATAATTTCACGCCAAATTCTGCTTCAAAGACTCCCTTTTTGAAATCTAAACTCCAAAGTTCTAAGGCACAATCATCCTCTGGGTTGGCTGGATAAATTAACAAGTTAAACTGCTGAAATTGGCGGTAATAATCACATTTGATTTGAGCGATCGCACCAATTTGTCGTCTATCTAATGCTACGGCTAATCTTAACAGCGCACTCAATTGACTGACTAGTTGGCGATGTTGTTTACTCAACAAAATACGATAATTTTCGTGTCGTTTTTTGGGTGGTGATTTGCGGTGATAACGGGCTAAATTGGCAATAATTTCAATTTCGGTTTCGTTGTAGCCGAGTAATTCACTATTACGAATTAAATAGTAAGAGTGTTTATGGTGGGAGGAATGGCTAATATGATGGCCACAATTGTGTAAGATTGCCGCCGCCCATAGTAATTGTCGTTCATTTGTTCCCCAATGGTGCAGTTGTCCTTGGGTTTGGTCAAATAAACTTAAAGCAAAAGCTGCCACGCGATCGCTATATGCTAAATTGACTTGATACTTACTCGCCTGTTTTAAGACACTCCGTTCTCGCACTGAGCCTTGAAAGCGCAATCTATCCTCAATTAAGCCGTGACTTAACATCCAGTCAACAATCACACCTTCCCGCAAAGCTCTTCCACAGGTAGTGATGGCATCTATACCCAATAAAACCATCGCTTCCTGTAAAACCACTGCCCCAGCTAAAATAACTTCTGAGCGTTTCTCTGGCATACCAGGGATAGCGGCTCTTTCGGCGTTGGTCATTCTCCGTAGACGATTTACCCACTCTTGCAAGTCTCTGAGGCTGAATTGATAACCATTAAGGGTAGAAGGGATAGTACCCAACTTTTCCCGCGCCTGAATCATGGCAATAGTTTCGATTGTGCCGGAAGTGCCGATTAATTTGGGAAATTCCCCAAATCTGAGGCTAGCTAAGACTTCCTCTACAGAGCGTTCCAACATCCCCCGCACGTAGGCTTGTAGATATTTAAACTCAACATCTAAAATGGGGTCAGAACTAATTAACTCAGTTGTCAGGCGTACCGCACCAATTTTCGTGCTGGTGAGTGTGCGGGGTTCATGACTATCGCCCAAAATAATTTCTGTAGAACCGCCACCAATATCAATGATGATATGAGCTTGGTTATGAAATTCCATCCCCGACAGCACACCTAAATAGATGCGTCGTGCTTCTTCTTGACCGGAAATCAAGTCAACGCATAAACCCAACTCAATTTCTACCCTGTGTAAAAAATCTTTACCGTTGGGAGCTTCCCGCATGGCACTAGTAGCTACAGCAATGATGCTTTCTGCATTAGCAGTTTTAGCCACCTTTTGGAAGCGTCCCAAAGCTGCGATCGCTTTATCCATGATCTCTGGTTTTAACTCCCCAGTGGTAAGATCACGATCGCCTAATCGTACTGTTTCCTTTTCTTTACCAATAATGCTAAAAGCTGGTAAAGTCGGGTCAATTCTGACTATTACCATATGCAGGGAATTTGTTCCCATATCAATGGCCGCAATAATCCGGTGTTGCTGAACCACTTGAGTATTAACACTCAAATAATCCGCCGAAACTAAATTCAGCATTTAAGTTTCTCTCTCTACTTAGGAAGGATGGTCAGAAATGATGCGGTCGGGGTAGTTGGCACTGATATTGATTGCAATATACTTAGAATTAGGCATGGGTCATAGGGAATAGGGCATTGGTTTGTTCTCCCTAGTTTCTCCTGATCACCCTGAATTGATCGAGTCACTTACTCTAAGTATATTCACCCTGCTAATTACCATTTTAGTGACAATTGCAGCGTCTTGAAAGTTGCCGCTAAAGATTGTGTTTTTATAAATATCAAAAAAAGATATTCTATAGATGTGAAGATGTGTGAAGTAAAGGCAAAAGGTAAAACCAAAAAACCATACCCAATGCCCCATACCCAATGCCCAATCCTATGCAAGAAACTAACCAAGAACCAGTGTGGCTAACAATTATCCGGCTTTTGCGGTGGCATAAACCCGAAGGACGTTTGATTTTGATGATTCCTGCGTTGTGGGCAGTGTTTTTGGCGGCGGCTGGTAAACCGCCTGTGCCTTTAGTGGGAGTAATTATTTTGGGGACTCTGGCCACTAGTGCGGCTGGGTGTGTGGTAAATGATTTATGGGATAGAGATATTGATCCAGAAGTGGAAAGAACCCGCGATCGCCCCTTGGCTTCCCGTGCATTATCTGTAAAAGTGGGTATTGGGGTGGGGATAGTTGCCTTAGCTTGTGCGGCGGTGCTGGCGTTTTATCTCAACACTTTAAGTTTTTGCTTGTCTGTGGCGGCTGTACCTGTAATTTTGCTGTATCCAGGTGCAAAGCGAGTTTTCCCAGTACCACAGTTAGTATTATCAATTGCCTGGGGATTTGCGGTGTTAATTAGCTGGAGTGCAGTTACACAAAATATTTCTCAACCGACTTGGTTATTATGGGGGGCTACTCTACTGTGGACACTCGGCTTTGATACAGTTTACGCCATGAGCGATCGCCCAGATGATCGCCGCATTGGTGTTAATTCTAGTGCCTTGTTCTTCGGAGATTATGCACCTGTAGCCATTGGTATATTCTATATTGGTGCGATCGCTTTATTAGGATGGCTAGGTATTGCTATTCATTTAAAACTAGCATTTTGGATTAGTTTAACCATTGGGACTATTGGCTGGTTTTGGCAGTTTCTACAATTAAGGCAACCAGAATTACCTAATCCCATTTATGGTGAGATGTTCCGCCAGAATGTTTGGATTGGTTTTATTTTACTAGCTGGGATGATTGTAGGTTCATTGTAAATATTCAGTAGGGTGCGTTGAAGCAACGCACCCTAAAATTTAAGGTTTACTTTAAGTGAGTCGGTGAGAAAAAACCGAACTATCTTAAGAAAGGTAAACTAGGCTAAAACCCT
Organism: Trichormus sp.; assembly: GCA_050633005.1. Classification (GTDB taxonomy): domain Bacteria; phylum Cyanobacteriota; class Cyanobacteriia; order Cyanobacteriales; family Nostocaceae; genus Trichormus. Next base: position 4,280 of record JBODRP010000014.1, read on the forward strand.
CTTTCTCCCTGCCCCCTTGCCCCCTGCCTAATCAGCCATTGACTATTTCACCACCATTGGGATGTAATACTTGACCAGACATATAAGAAGAATCATCAGACGCTAAGAAAACGTAGCTAGGTGCAACTTCTTCTGGTTGTCCTGGTCTACCCATTGGTACTTGTTTACCAAAATTTTTTACTTGCTCTGCGGGGAAAGTTGAAGGAATTAAAGGTGTCCAAATCGGCCCAGGTGCAACTGCATTAACTCTAATTCCTTGACCGACTAAATTTTGGGATAAGGAACGGGTAAAGGCGACAATTGCCCCTTTTGTAGATGAATAATCTAACAGTTGTTGATTGCCTTTATAGGCTGTGACAGATGTTGTGTTGATAATACAACTACCTGCTTTTAAATGCTTCATTGCTGCTTTTGTCAGGTAAAACATTGAGAAAATATTAGTGCGAAAAGTCCGCTCTAATTGTTCTTGACTAATATCTTCTATGCTTTTTTGTGGATGCTGTTCCGCAGCATTGTTGACAAGAATATCCAATTTACCGAATTGATCTACTGTTTGTTGAACAACACCCTGACAAAAAGCTTCATCAGTAATATCGCCTACTATTGATAATGCCGTTCTGCCTTGTTCTTCGACTAAATTTTTGGTTTCTTCAGCATCACCATGTTCTTTCAGGTAGACAAATGCTACATCTGCGCCTTCTTTTGCAAATGCAATAGCTACAGCACGACCTATTCCACTATCTCCACCTGTAATTAAGGCAACTTTATCTTTTAACTTCCCACTACCCCGATATTCACTATCTTCTGCTTTCGGCTTCGGCTGCATTTTAGATTCAACGCCTGGTGGTTCTTGCTGCTGTGGTGGTTGTAAGGTTTGTTTTTCTGCCATACAAATTCAACCTGTTTATTAAAAACATTTTTAAATTTGAAAATAGAAATATATGTAAGGTGTGTTAGGCATAAGCCGTAACCCACATCCTAAAGCTTTCAGTGCGTTCTTACACGTTTATTAAAAAATCATAATTCATATATTTACATTCTGTAAAAAAATAATTAAACATTGGATTACAACAACCCAAGGTTTAATCATTTGTCCTCTCACTTACTAAGAGCAAGTGTAGGACTTTTACCCCGGATATTTAGCCTAACGTACTCATTACTAATCAATGTACGCAACTTAATTTCTCCTCACACTCAACACACACTATGTAATCTGACCACGAAAACAAGTACACAACTCTCTTGCTTTTGATGAAGTATTTAGTCGCTTCATCTGTTTTTAATTTAATGCTGATGTCTTGTATATTTATCATCCTTGCGATTGAAACATCTCACCCAAAATTTTTATCCTCAGATAGAGATAACATCATCGGTTGGTAGATAGTAATCAATATTTATATCGAATTTATAGAATGTAGGGTGGATCAGTACAATAAGACTTAACTACACCAACGAATCATTTATACTGACGCACCCTACTGGACTTGGAACAACGGCACATTTGCCGAATATTTGAAAATTCCTGCTCCTATCCCTTTTGAGTTATTAATTAGTGAACAGCGACAATTACAAGATTTAGAACAAGTTTTTGAGGATATGAAAGCACGAAAAGTTATTAAAGTAGGTATTATACCTTAATTTTTTGCTGGATAAAGCAGATGATCTGGGTCTAGCCACACAATATAAAAAATCTCTCCTATAAAAAGCACAACTTCTCCGCTTTAATCCTACTAAAATTGTCTATTTTCTGGATTATATAATTATGAAATTTAGCTTTTCTGCACCTTCCTTATTAGCTCATGTTTCATCTATTGTGCTGCTAGGTTTTTCAATACCAATGGTGATGCCAATCCTGGCTTTTAGTAATACTGCTACCTGCCCAACTTTAAAGCCAGCATTGCTCAATACTTCAACTGACTTTATAGCTATGGGACACTTTCAAGAGGATTGCAAAAAAGACTCTCTTGGGGCTGTTGCGTCTTTTTCCCAGTCGATTCGGCTGAATCCTCAAGCGGAAGAACCATATTATCATCGTGCCAATTCCTACTATAATCTTGGTAATTATCAAGCCGCAGTGGTAGATTATACAGAAGTAATTAGACAAAATACAGGTAAGTTTGGTTTCAGTCGTGATGCATATTGGAATAGGGCGAGGGCTTACGAAAATTTAGGAGAGAAACAAAAGGCGATCGCAGATTTAACTCAATTGATTGGTGATGGTAGTACCAATGCTGAAGAGTACCTATTAAGAGGAGAACTTCACAAAGATTTAGGAAATAAAACAAGTGCAAAGGCAGACTATCAAGCCGCAGAAAAACTTTTACAGCAATATTTAAGTGGTAATTTTGGCAGTGGTATGACAGATGTAAGATATCAACAAATGTTAGAGCAAGTTAGAATTGAATTATTAGAACTAAACTCTTAACTAATATGATTTATTTTCGTGTGTGAAGGTATGAATTATTCATCGATTTGCCATCACACACAACTATATAATTAGGTAATTAACAACTGCATTATTACGGACTTTGAAATCACACAATATTTCAAATGTAGAGTGTTTCAGTACGATAAAACCTAACTACACTAAAAGAAATTATTCATGCTGACGCACCCTACTGAACCGTCAATTTTAGATCATGTATTGTTTGATGTGAGTTTATAGTCAATGCAATAATTTTGCTGAAAAGCGGGAAGACTATGATTACTCCCTTGTGGGGTAATTTCTCTGTAATTCCCGTATAGAAAAATGCTCAAAAAATCTCAGCTTAACTTGTTAATTTGCGTCTGTACTCTGGTGTCTGGGCTAGGTGTGGGAATCCTATTTGATACCAAAGCCAATGCTTTACCAGGACAAAGTACAGAGGAAGTTGCTACTTGGATGAAAGCCCATCCCACACTACGCCCTAGTCGTGGAGAGAAATTATATGTGCAGAAAAGTGATACAGCTGCCCAGCGATTTACTTTTCAAGCTTCCGTTTTACCTCCGGGTAAAGTAGCATTCACCCAAGACAGGAGTAGAATCCGCTACGAGCGTCTAGCGATGTATGATGCCATTAACGGCATGAGCTTTCAGCGTTTGCAAGAGTCTTTACGTGTAATTTACGGTTTAGATATCTATCAAGACTTTAAAAACGCACAAACTGTATATGATTATCCTAACCAGAGTGCGATTAACTCAGCGCGTTTTGCCAAAACTCCCATTAGAGAAGCTTTAAAAGGAGAATTACGAATAGGCGATCGCTACGCCTATTGGGTAGAAATTGCCCAACCACTTAACGGCAAAGCTTTCACCGGACAAATGACAGTTTTACTCAAAAGCGACTTAGATAAATTAGAAGCCGAACTGCGAAATCGTTAATTCAGATATGGCAGTTTTAATTGTTTTGAAAGTTTGTAGTAAGGACTTCAGTCCTTTCATCAGGACTAAAGTCCTTACTACGAACTAAATACAAGTTTGTTTACATATTTAACATAGTTTTGTTTTTCAATTCTTTCTACCTTGAAAAATCCATGAGTGCTTAATTTAAAAACTCCCAGGTGGAGGAGTTTGCCAAAGGCCAGAAAAGATACTTTCCACAGCTAAAGCAATTCTCACTAAATCTTCCTTGAGTAATGGCGGCCAATCTATACCCACCCTGCGTCCAGCAATAAATAACTGTTGCGTTTTCACACTTAATTGATAAAGAGCAAAAGTCAATTCTCTGTCTAGACTGGGAGATTCTTTTAAGGCTTCAAACACAACTTTTAAAGCTAACAAAATTGAGGTAATTTGACCAGGCACAGGTGGTTTACCCTGTTTCATTCGCATCAACAGGGCATCTGGGTTTTCCTCAGTTGCGATTGTTTGGCCTACTAGGAGTTTGCGAGCTGTTTCGTAATTCATCTATCCAGCGTAGCGTGGGTTTTTAGACAATATACATATTTGCTTATGCGCTATCTTTTGCTATCTGGAATGTCACCAATTAAGGCAAAAGTAAAGAAAAAGAAAATGGTTTTCATCTCCTAATTGATTTATAGACATTATCTTTTTACTTTTTAGTGTTTGGTGCTAAGTCCTGAAAGGCATTGTCTGACGACAAGCCAATTGTAATCTAAGCACCGCATCAATCAAGGTTAAATATATCTTTAGATGTTGTGTGTACCATTAGTATTGTGCCTGAATTTGTCTAACTACTGTCAAGGCGGAATAACTTACCCCTGCTGTACCTTCCCCTGGATGAGTGGAGTCACCAACTAACCATAAACTTTGGATGGGTGTGCGATTAGCAAAACCAAAGGGGCCAAAGGTGGGGATTCTTTGACCAATACCGCCAACTATACCGCGATCGCGCGCCGTATAGTAAGCAAAAGTTCGGGGTGTGGCGGCTTCTTGATAAACTATGGTTTCTGGTTTTAAGTAAAAGTATTGGGCTAGTTTAGCGATCGCATCTTGAGTATACTGCTGTTTTAATCCTTGGTAATCTTCAGTACGCCACCACTGTTGAGCATCTACAAAGGATGAAGCGATAATTGTGGCTTTCCCTGCTGGTGCGCGTCCATCACCCCCATGACTCACAGAGACAAATAAAGAATTATTCTCCCCAATGACTCCATCTGCATCATACATAAACTGTAAATGTGGCGGACAATCGTAAGGAATCGCACTAGCATCTACACCCAAGTACACTACAAACGCGCCGGATGCTGGGGGTAACTTTTCTACACGTTGTTTATAGCCAACTGGGGCTTTTTCTCCCAATAGTTGCACTAAGTTCTGTACAGTGACGTTAGCAACTATATGATCTGCGGCTTCCGTCCAGACTTCCCCTGTTTTTTGGTTTCTAATCACCACAGCCGTAGCTTTGCCATTTTCAACTTTGATTTGTTCGACGGTATGGCGCATTAATAATTTACCACCGTCTCTTTCTAAGGCTGAGACTAGGCGATCGCTCAATACTTGCATACTACCCTGAAGATGAAACAATCCTTGGGGTAGTTGGGACACACTCAAGGCTGTAGCAGCGTAAAGTAAAGCTGTCTCCTCAGCGTTGACTTGAGAATATAGCTTGAGTTGTAAATCTAAAAATGTCCTGAGTCGCCTGTCATTTCCTAAACCAAATAGCCTTAAAGCATCACCCACAGTTAAAAAAGTAAAAGGTGCAGTAATAAAGGTACTCGGACGCACTGCTTGAATTAACTGTCCTAAATCCCATAAATTACGCGGTGGCAACACAGGATCACGTCCCTGGAACTCCCAACTAGCGTTAAATAAAGTCGCCATCAGTTGCCAAAATGGTTCACTACCAGGAAACTGTCTTTGTCGTTCTTCCCGCCATTTCTCAGGATCACGCCAAACATTAATCGGTGTATTTTCCCCTGGTAAAAAGACTGCACAAGCAGGATCACAAGGGGTTGCATCTGGTAAATCTATTTCTAGTTCCGCAAATATCCGATGATGAATACCCCCTGGTTCTAATCCTGCAACTTGGGTTGCACCCACATCAAAGGTAAATCCTTGGCGTTTAAATGTGGAAGCACATCCGCCTGGAACAATGGCTTGGTCGAGAATTAACACGCTGTAACCACGACGGGCTAACAATGCACCAGCCGTCAGTCCGCCAATTCCTGCACCGATGACGACTACACGAGGTTTTTGTGAGTTAACAATAATATTAGACATTAATATCGGCTTTACAAAAATTTATATTCTTACTCATAATTTTACACTTTTTAATTTATTCTCTGCATTTATTTATTTTTGTTGGTAAATTTTTAAATCCTATGAACAGCTACTCAATTGGGAGTAAAGCATCTATGACATTGGTTTAAAATGATGAATACCTGATTGAGCCGTGATATTTTACATCCTGATCAAAAAAACTTCTGCTATCCTCAGACAGAATAAATACTTGAATTTTTAGTTAAAATTAATACTTTAAGATTTGAGGTATCACAGTGTACCTAGACAAATATCTTCATCCCTCGATTCAGCCAAACCTGAGTTTGGCAAATGATTCCACAGCTACCATTCCCAATCAAACTGCGGCGGCAATTCTGGAGCAACCACTGCCATTAATAACTGATATCGTTCATGATGTGGCGGATTGTGGAAGTTGGCTGAGTGTGCATCGGATTTGGGGACAATTGCCACCAGAAGCACTACAAGCGATCGCTAATTCGTTTCATTACTTTCGCGTCGAACAGCAAACCCTCATCTACCAAGAGGGACAAACCCCCACAGGTCTTTACTTGTTAAAGTCGGGCAAGGTGGAGATATTTCGAGAATCTTTGATTGGTCAATTGCTGATTCGCTATCGCCATGCAGGGGATTTGTTTGGTTATACTCTAATTGCGAATGCAGTAGAGGGACATTATCAAACAAGTGCGATCGCTCTCACGCAAAGCGAAATTTTATTTCTACCGAAAGCAGCATTTCAGCGTCTCATTGTTGAACACCCGTCAATTCAACAGGTGATTCATTCCCAGCTTTCTCAAGATTTGCATGACTATGCCATTCGGATTGCTTGGTCACAAGTGCGGATTCAATCGTTACAATCCTACATCCAGCCAGTACCCAGTCAGACAGATATTATCGGCAGTAGTAAGGCATCACAAAAGCTGACACAACAGATTAATCAAGCAGCCGCAAATTTGAAACCTGTAATCTTACAAGCGCAGGTAGGTACAGGTAAAACATTCGTGTCAGGATTAATTCATGCTTGCTCAGAACTAGCCTCTCAACCCTTTGCGGAAATGGACTGTGCAAATTTACCGCGTGCAGAGGATGGTCGGCTAAATACAGATGCGTTGTTTGGTAGGGTAGGGGAGCAACCGGGGATTTTAGAACTGTTGGAGCAGGGAACACTGCTGTTAGATAATGTGCAGGTATTGAGTGAAGGCGATCGCTCGCGCTTAATTCATTACCTCAAAACCGGATTAATTCGTCCCAATCAAGGGATTGTAGGCAAAATTAATCTAACTAATGAACCTGCTCAACCCATTCAATCTTGGGTGCGCCTCATCTTAGCATCACCCAACAAACTGGAATTACCTGAGTTTGATGCTATTACCATCAAACTTTTTAGCCTACCCCAACGCAAAGCCGACATTCCAGATTTCGCCCGCCATTTCTTAACTCAGTTTTGTCGGGAACAGAATCGCCCCTTGTTAAAACTAGATCAATCTGATTTGCGCCGCTTGATTAGCTACGACTACCCCGGAAACTTGGCGGAACTAGCAGAGATTTTGCACCGAGCCGTGACTATGACACCACAGGGACATTCAGTCATCCCAGAACAAGTATTATGGTCGGTGCAATCAACCAAAAACGCTTTTCGGCTGGACTTATTGACTCACGTACCCTGGTTGCGGCAAGTGCTGCTAAGTCGTTGGTATCCTGACGGCATCTGGATATTAATGATGGTAGTTTTTGTACCTGTAATCATCCTGGGTTTTATCGGTTCTCAAGAACGAGATAGCAGCGTCACCCTAAATTTATTTTGGGCTTGGTGGTGGCCTGGTTATCTGTTCCTCTTTGCCTTTGTTGGTAGGCTTTGGTGTGCCGTTTGTCCATTCATGATCACCGCAGAATGGATACGGCGAATTTCCCTATGGCTATTTCCCCGCCAACAACTCACCTGGAACACCCAATGGTTGAACCGTTGGGGAGGTTGGATTGTGTTCAGTGGCTTTGTCGCTATTTACCTATGGGAAAAACTCTGGGACTTACCCCACCATGCTTACCTATCTGCATGGTTGTTGTTGACAATCGCAGCCGGAGCAGTGATTTTCAGCCTGATTTACGAGCGTCGATTATGGTGTCGGTATCTTTGCCCCATCGGTGGGATGAACGGGATGTTCGCCAAACTATCAATGATTGAATTGCGCTCAACACAACAAGTGTGCGGCAGCCAGTGCAACACCTTTGGTTGTTATAAAGGTACAGAAAAAACCCCTATCACCTTTGCCGAAGCCTTACAAAACGAAGGACAAGCCACGGGGGGCTGTCCACTCTATTCACATCCAGCGCAATTACAAAACAACCGGGACTGTATGCTATGCATGACTTGCCTGAAAGGTTGCCCCAATCGCTCCGCACAACTGAATTTACGATTCCCGGCTTCGGATTTGCTGGACAATCATCAAGGATTTTGGGCAGAAGTCGCCTTGTTGCTGTTGTTGTTTGGTGGTGTGTTCATGCACCATTCTCAGACGATTCTAGGATGGTTGGGATGGGCTGCTGTTCCTGTGGATGCGGATCATTTGCTGATCAGTATTCCTATTGCTCTTGTACTCTTGAGTATTCCTGCTGTGTTGACTTATTTTACTCATGCGATCGCTCGTCTCCTCGATGCAGAGCAACCGGATTATCTGACTGTTATCTATGCCTACCTCCCCTTAACCCTAGCAGCCAATCTCACTCATTACATCCCTGCTGCGCTCACTGAAGCGGGGCAAATTATCCCAGTGTTAGCCAGGACAGTAGGTTACAGTGGTGCAGGCTTACCGACACTCATCTGGAATTTAGATGTAGCGCAATTCTTGCAAGGCGTGACGCTAATTTCGGCGATGGTGTTTAGTCCTTACCCACTATTGCGGATTACTAGGCGATCGCTATTCCAAAACATTCCCCATCTGTTGCTGATGTTGGGTTTTACAGTCTTCTTTTTTAAGTTGATGATTTGAAAAATCTGGCGTTGCTGATGAAAAATATGAATTTGTCTCACGCAAAGGCGCAAAGACGCAAAGCTGCTTCTCGTAGAGTAGGCGCAAAGGTACACACGTTGGTGCAAGAAATAGGTACTGAACAGCTTTCCAGTACCTATTTATTTGGATTATTACATTTCTGGTATTGCTGGAGTAATTAGCCTGCGTTCAGCTTTGCCGTTGTCGATAGGCTAGACAGGCTTTGTTGGTCTATCAGACTCGAAATCTGAGGGGATTAATTTTCAGCTTCTGAGAAAAAAATACAAGATACAGTCACATGAAATATATCAAGCGTCACGCTAAGAAAATTGAGCTGATTGTCGAGGTGATTTTTTTATTAGTCTTATTTCTGCTGGGATTTTTTCTGGATTATCAATACGCCGCTTCCTTATTTTGGCGATATTACTTATTTATGGCTGTTTTAGCACTCATCTTACTTTTGCCAGTGTACTTACAATCTCGGCGAAAACAAGAATTGTGGCTGTTTATCGGCTTCAATCTCAGCCTCTTCGCTTTGTACTTTGTAACTCTCACTCCTGTCAAACCCTTCACCCAGTTTTATCTCGACATTAAACATGGGATGACAATTCAAGAAGTGCAAAGCAGATTTAACCAGCGTTTTCCCAAAGGTGGAAGATTTTCTCAGCCAGAATGGCAACTCAATTATGGACATCAGGGTGTGCTGGAAAATAGTGATCCAAAAGAAAAAGGCTTTTTAGCTGTACCTGACCAGAATCTGAACTACATTCTTGACCCAAACGATGGGCGTTACAATGCGGAATTAGTGACTGTTTATTTCAAAGATGGCAAGGTGGTAGGAATGAAGTATCTGCCCGATTGAGAAAAGCCCTTACAGCCAGCCTCAAAAAATCTTTGTGTGTATAGCCTGTTTCAGATGCAATCATCAAAGATATTTTGGGGTGACAGATAATATAAATATAGAGAAGTAAGAACCCTGTTCACTCACCACTACCCATGACCTCAACCCTGTTAAAATTTCCGCGTCTTAACGCCCCAAAAGTCCATCAATTGCCCAATGGCTTAACTATCATTGTTGAACAAATGCCGGTGGAAGCGGTGAACCTCAACTTGTGGATCAACATTGGTTCAGCCGTAGAATCTGATGAAATTAACGGCATGGCTCACTTTTTAGAGCATATGATTTTTAAGGGAACTGAGCGAATCGCTAGCGGTGAGTTTGAACGAAAAATAGAAGAACGTGGTGCTGTCACCAACGCCGCCACTAGCCAAGATTACACTCATTACTACATCACCACCGCCCCCAAGGATTTTGCTGAACTAGCTCCTTTACAAATGGATGTAGTATTAAATGCCAGTATTCCCGATGCAGCGTTTGAACGGGAACGATTCGTAGTCTTAGAAGAAATCCGACGTTCGGAAGATAACCCCCGTCGCCGCACCTTTCGCCGGGCGATGGAAACAGCGTTTGCAGAGTTACCCTACCGTCGTCCAGTGTTGGGGCCGGAATCAGTGATTTCCCACCTAACACCCCAGCAGATGCGAGATTTTCATCAAACTTGGTATCAACCCCGCTCGATGACGGCTGTAGCTGTGGGTAATTTACCTGAAGAAGAATTAATCGAAATTATCGCTGAAGGATTCACCTCACAGAAGAGTCAACAGTCAACAGTCAACAGTCAACAGTTTCCCAACCTCGAACCCGCATTTACTGAAATTGTCCGCCGGGAATTTATTGATGAAAGTCTCCAGGAAGCGAGGCTAGTCATGGTTTGGCGAGTTCCAGGGATGAATCACCTAGAGCAGACTTATGCTTTAGATGTGTTAGCAGGAATTTTGGGACACGGAAGAACATCAAGATTAGTTCAGGATTTGCGGGAAGAACGGGGATTAGTCTCCTCTATTGGTGTGAGCAATATGAGTCATCGCCTACAAGGAACGTTTTATATTTCTGCTAAGTGTGCAGTAGAAAGTTTAGCAGAAGTAGAAACCGCGATCGCCGAACACATCCGCAGGTTACAAACAGAGTTAGTCACTGAAAAGGAAATCGCCCGTGTTCAAAAGCGCGTCGCCAATCGATTTATTTTTGGTAACGAAACCCCAAGCGATCGCACAGGCTTATATGGTTTTTATCACTCCCTTATCGGAGATTTAGAACCAGCATTCAACTACCCAGCCCATATCCAAGCCCAAGCTGCTCAAGATTTACTCCTAGCAGCAAATCAATACCTTTGCCCAGAAGCCTATGGTGTAGTGGTACTTAAACCCGCATAATTGAACAAATGGAGATTGCTGAGTAAGCAGAGAGCATATCACTCAGCAATTCTTGAATTTTGAATTTTGCGTTCGCGTAGCGTGTCGAAGACAAAAGTTCTGTAGGCGGGTTTCCCGCCGTAGGAACGCCACTTGCTACAAGCCGGGAAACCCGTCCAACGCAGTGGCTCAACTTTTCAAGACGAATTTTGAATTTTGAATTTTTAAGATGTGGACTGAAATCGATACCCATATTAGCCGAGTCACTGGTGAAAAATTTCACAGTCAAAATAGGCGATCGGTTAGTGGTGGTTGTATTAACCAAGGTTATTCTGTCTCTGATGGTGAGATAACGTACTTTGTCAAACTCAACCAAGCCTCTCAAGTCGCCATGTTTGAGGCGGAGATGCTGGGATTACAGCAGATGTACGACACTGACACAATTCGCGTTCCAAAACCAATCTGTTGGGGAATAGCCGGGAACTCTGGTTACATCGTCCTGGAATGGTTGGAAATGGGAGGTGCTAACAGCAACTCCTGGGTGGAAATGGGGCGCAATTTAGCGGCGATGCACAAAGCCACCAGCCAACAAGGTTTCGGTTGGGATGTGAATAATACTATCGGTTCTACACCCCAAATCAACAATTGGACAGAAAACTGGGTAGATTTTTATACTCAACATCGCCTGGGTTATCAGTTCCAATTAGCTAGAAGACGGGGCGGTAATTTTCCTAAACAAGATGATTTACTAGCAGCTATTCCTGATTTATTAGCAGATCATCAAGTCCAACCTTCCCTAGTACATGGTGATTTGTGGGGTGGTAACGCTGGGTGTACTGTCACAGGCGAACCAGTAATATTTGATCCAGCCACTTATTTTGGCGATCGCGAAGTTGATATTGCGATGACAGAACTTTTCGGAGGCTTTCCCGCCGCTTTTTACCAAGGTTATAAAGCAGTCTGGCCTTTAGATACAGGTTATGAAACTCGCAAAACGCTGTATAACCTCTACCATATTTTGAATCACTTCAATTTATTTGGTGGTGGTTATGCTTCCCAAGCTAACCGCATGATTGAACAAATACTGCGGTGAGGGACTGGGGATTGGGGACTGGGGATTGGGGACTGGGGTAAAATCTCCCCTACACCCTTAAACCCTTATACCCCTACACCCCTAATTACTGACTATTAATAATCGAAGGTATCAATTGTTCAGGTTGCGGATTGAGAAATTGTTGCCAAGTTTTAATTTGCTCTTGTGCTGCATTGTATGCACCACTACCCCTTGGCACTAACCGAGCAGTTTCTATACCTTTAGCAATATCAGAACTGCCTTGAGTACGGGCAATATCCAATATTTGCTGACTCCATTGGTCAATAGCTATATTGGCATCCATCCGCAAAATGCTGTTGCTGGAAACTCGATTAGCTATGCGAATAGCTTCTAATAAAGCCTCTGGTGTACCTGTTTGGGCTATAGCCTTGGCTTGTGACCAGTTTTCCCTAGCCCGGATTTGATTTTGCCAATCGTCTATGGAGTTTTGTGCTTCACCAGAGAGCGATCGCCCGGAATTAGCTAGGGGTCTAGCTGTGTTAATCGCCGCCGTCAAATCCCCAGTTTGCGCTAAGTCTCGCGCCTGATCTAGTAATGGTTGGTCTTGGATACGCTGGATTTTTCCTACCCAGTTCCTAATTTTACGCCGTGCTTCTGGGTATAATGCCCGGCCTTGACGAATTTGACTTGCTTCGGCGATCGCTGCTTGTAAAGAATTAACATCGCCAAGAAAAGCTATTTGTTCTGCCCTTTCTAAATATGGTCTATCTTCTATAGTTTCTACTTGCGCCTGCCAACGATTAATATCTTGCCTAGCTTCCGAACCACGGGGATTGCTGGTTGGTATTAACTGGGCTTCGCCAATGGCTGCTGTTAAATCGTTAATTGTACCTTGATTTGCCAACATCCGCGCCTTTTCTAGACGGGAGACATCCTCTATTTCTAACTGCCATCGGGTGATAAGTTGTTGGGCTTCATCATAGGTTGGTCGTGATGGATCTATTTGTTGTGCCTGGGTAATTGCTGTTTCTAAACCAGCTACATTTCCTATCCATGCACTTCTTTTGGCATCAGCTAAGGCGATAAAGTCTTCAACTTCTATTTGCAATCCTGTGACTTCAGGAATTTGTCTGGCAATGTCTAAGGCTGTATCTGCATCCCGTTGATCCATCTTCGCCTGGGCTAACTCTAGCATCTTGCGCCCATAGGCTGGTATAAGTTCTTGGGCTTTTTCATACAAATAGCTATTTTTGCCAATAGATTCAGCTAATTTAATTGCTTCTAGGAAGTTATCAACTACTTTAGTCTTTGCTAGGCTTTCGGCTTGGGCTAACTTATCAACATCTTCTTTAGCTGAGGTAATAATGCCATTTAGTTCGTCGTATTTAACGCTTGACCAATACTTATTATCTACCCGCAACAGCTTTGAAGCCACCATAAACGCTGATTGCCAACGCTGTTGACGCAGTTCTTCTTCCGCGTTTTTGTATATTTCTTCCGCTTTACCCCAAATTGTTTCCCACTGGGAAATTCGTTCATCTACTACTTTATAAGTTGGTAGGTCTTGGGGTATCTTACGAGCTGTGGCGATCGCTTCTTCTATCTTCCCGGCTTGAAAACTACCATTGGCCAGTTCTAAAATATCCCGTGACCATTGTTCTATAAAACGATCAATTTCTCCCCGTAGTGGGTGATCTTGAGGTAATTCTTTAACTAAGGATATTGCTTGCAGTAAGTCGTTAACTGTCTGTTTAGACGCTGCTAGTTGGGCGCAATGTAAGCGGACTGAAGCACTAGCCAAAGGCCAAAAAATTGCTGGGCAATTGGGAGCAGATGGTAACTTCAGTAGCATCGAAGTTGCCATAAATGCCACGCCACCAGGAATCAGCGTTAACAACAAAGACCATGCCACCCAGCTTTTCATCCACCGTGGCAGTTTAATATAACCTTTGTTGAGTCTCCCATTTGCCTGCAATTGATCGCTAACAGGTAATCCCTGTTTAGGATGATCTATAGGCTGCTTAACTGATTCATAAGCACCAGTAGCTGGGATACCAGATGGATGGTGATCACCTACCTTGTAATTCTGAGGCAATCTTTCCCTATCATCTGGATTTATTCCTCTGGTTGGATGCCAACTTTCTGGGATATCCCGCTCTGTCATCTCTCACACCAAAATAGTTGAATAGCTATCTGTTTTAGAATGATAATTCGATTTTCGCCAGAGTAACTTTCTCATATTTAAAAAGCTACTTGTTACATAATCAATCCCCACAGATAGCATTAATAATTATCAAATTCCGCGTCTTTGTATACCTTATCCTGAAACAGAAGATTCAGTTTGCAAATCTACAATTAGTTGAGCTAGATGATCACTACTAGCTTGATAAACGCTGCCACAAAAGTCACAAGTTGCTTCTGCACCATCATCTTTTACAATCATATCTTGCAACTCTGCTTCTCCCAACATTTTTAATGCTCCTAACACTCGGTCAAAAGAGCATCCACAATGGAAGCGTAAGATTTGGCTTTCAGGAAAAATTGTTAAGCCCATGTCGCCTAGTAGATCGTTAAAGATTTCTGGTAAAGTCTTACCTGCTTGTAAAAGTGGCGTGAACCCTGATAAAGCTGCTACCCGCGATTCCAATTTTGCCACTAATTTTTCATCTCTGGAAGCTTTAGGCAACACCTGCACCAACAAACCCCCGGAAGCAGTTACGCCACCAGCACCAACAAACACGCCTAAAACTAATGCTGATGGTGTTTGCTCAGAATTGACGAGGTAATGAGCCACATCATCGCCAATTTCCCCAGAAACCAGTTCTACCGTACTAGAGTAAGGGTAGCCGTAACCGATATCTCTGACTACATAAAGATAGCCATTACCCACAGCACCGCCAACATCTAGCTTTCCTCTAGCATTAGGAGGCAATTCCACAGACGGATTACCCACATAACCCCGCACTGTGCCATCTAGGCCAGCATCCACTAAGATACCGCCCAAAGGCCCATCACCCTTAACCCGGACGTTTACCCTAGATCCTGGACGTTTCATACTAGAAGCCATCAACAAACCAGCCACCATCGTCCGCCCCAGAGCCGCCGTTGCTACGTAAGAAAGCTGGTGGCGTTGCCGTGCCTCTTCTGTCAAACGCGTAGTAATCGCGCCTACTGCACGAATACCACCATCGGCTGCTGTGGCACGAATTAATTGATCCGCCATGAAAACCTTACCAATAATAATTTCTTAACAAACGCCCTTGCTCTTCAGCATCGGGTTTCCAGTAATATTTAGTATAACAAAACTTAACTTATACAAAATTTACGTAGGTATTGTTTGTCTAATGGGTAGCCTAATATCAATTTTTGTACCTTGGTTGACAGTAGAGCTACATTTTATTGAGCCTCCATGTTGCTCAACAATAATTTGATGGCTAATAGACAAACCTAAACCTGTTCCTTGACCAACTGGCTTAGTAGTAAAAAAAGGTTGAAAAATATTCTGGCGAGTCTCTTCACTCATACCACAACCATTATCAGCAATTGAGATAGTGATCTGATTATCCTGACAAGTAAATGTGCGAATCCAAATAGTTGGTTTTTCTAATTTATCTTGATTAAAAGCATGGGCTTTTTGTATCAAAGCATCGATGGCATTATTAAGTAAGTTGAGGAATACTTGATTCAAAAACCGGGGATTGCAAAAAATTTGGGGAATTTCTCCGTATTCTTTAATTACTGAAATAGATTGACTATTATTACCGCAAGATTTCAGCCGACTCTGCAAAATTACAATTGTACTATCAATGCCTTTGTGAATGTCAGCTTTTTTATAATCTGCTTCATTCAATCGGGAGAAGTTTGAGAGAGATTCTACAATCTCCATAATCCGATTTGTACCAACCTGCATCGAATGCAACAGATTAGGTAAGTCAGCCTGAATAAACTTTAAATCGCTATTAGCAAGAGCATGAACAATTTTGCAATCTGGCTGGGGATATACATCAGCATAAGTTGCTATAATATTCAGTAATTCATGGATATATTGCTGAAGATACTGTAAATTGCCATGAATAAAACTCACAGGGTTATTAATTTCGTGAGCAACTCCAGCCACCATTGTTCCCAAGGCTAACATAGTTTCGCGTTGGATGAGTTGCATTTGGTTTTGTTGATTTTCTCTTAATTTAAATAGTGCAAATTCTGCATTTTCTTTTGATATGCGGTATTGTTCCTGAACTATTAATAATCTTTGCAGTGTTTGATAATAGATAGTAACTGTAAATAATACAAATAATGCTCCAAAAAAGAAAACCATCCCAGTGAGTAATGGTATCCAGTCTATCAATTTAGTAATTATTAAATATATACATAAAGAATAACCGAATAAAAAAAATATCATTAACAAAAACATGACTTGCCAACTTAATTGTTCTGGCTCTTTTCTGAATAGTTTAAGAATTTTCCTGGCTTTAATGATAGATAGTCCCATGATGCCAGCACCAAGAGCAATCATAGTGACGATGGAATATAAAACTATTGGCGAATTTAACATAGTATGTATCTAAAATAAAAATTAATAAAACCACGGGAACAGCAAAATAATTACTGTGCTGTTACTACTAAACTATAATTTTCTTGATGATAACAATAGTCTTGATGGATTTTTATCAAAAGTTTATTTATTTTCCTGCTGCGTAAAGCCAGTATATACTTTAGCTTAAATGAATCGAATTTTAATATTCATATTTTCAAAAATATAGAACTCATATTTAATTTTTCTAGAGATAGGTAGTAGCGTGACATGACTAAAATGTTGTCAAAAAAATTGTAGGTTGGGTTGACGTAAGGAAACCAAACATTGATTTTGAAAACTCAAGATCAATGTTTGGTTATGCTCCGTCTAACCTAATCTACATAACCTGAGTTCGGGATAAGCTCAAACCATGATTCTATCATTGCCTCAAACTCCTATCCTTTCGTATAACTAGCAGTGAAATCGTCTTAACCCGAACTGAAGTTAACTATTATTTCAAGTTAAAATTTTCTACCTCCCTGACTTCTGCATCCATGATTTAGGATTAGATAGAAACTTATGTCATTGAGCTTCTACAAATGCTAGGGAATTTTCAACACAGCCAACTGCGAATCGAAATAGAAGCCCCAGCTAGTGCCATCCGTGATAGTCTATTACGGACTGAAAAACTGGAAAAATGGCTGATAGGGCAAAGATTTGCACCAGGAATACCAGATGAATTGACTACAGGAGTAGAGTTTACTACTTGGACTGGTGCGATCGCCATTCATCATCAAGTAGATGTCGCCAAACCCAACTGCTTACGTTTGTTACTCAGTGGCGGTATTGATGGATTTCACGAATGGTATTGGGGAGACGGTTGGGTGCAATCTCGAATTGAAGGTATATCACTACTACCCCTCAATTTAGGACAAACCATTAGCCTATTGAGTTTACGTCAGTTTCTTGCTGAATCTACCAGCAAGGTTTAATTACTGCTCATCAACCGCAGAAAATACTTGCTCAACTGTTAATGTAATTTGGGCATGGGGCATGGGGCATGGGGCATTAGGCATTGGGCAATTCAATTTTGGATTTTAGATTTTAAATTTTGGATTGGATTTTAATCTAAAATCCGTCTTGGAAAGTTCTGTACGGAGGAAACCTCCGCTCAGACTTTCCGCAAAATCTAAAATCTAAAATTCTTTCCCTTGTCTCCCTTGTCTCCCTTGTCTCCCCTACATCCCATTTTAACTAGGTTTAACCACCAAGACTGAACAAACCGCCTCTTCCACTACTTGACTACTCACAGAACCCAAGACAATTCGTGTCATACCTGTTAAACCACGACTGCCAATCATAATTAAATCTGCTTTGTAAATATTAGCCAGACGAATGATTTCTTCAGCTGGATCACCGGCTACTATTTCAATTTGACTTTTAACTGATAACTGTTCTTGAAAAAATTGTAATTGCTGTTCAATCTCAAAAGCGGAAAATCTCAAAGATTGGGGTTGAGGACGATCAGCTGGTAAGTTTATTTCTGACTCTGCTGTAGAAAAAACATGACACAAGATCACCCTAGCCTCTGGTGATAAAACCAAATCATCTAAAGTCTGAATGACTCGTGTTGCAATTTCTGAACCATCGAGAGCCACCAAAATAGTTTTTAGCACAATCGTTATCTCCTCAGATGTAGACCCCTGATACAAGTACTTAAACTTTCAGTTTGTAGCTACTGAATAGGTTTTAGTCAAACTATAGGAAAAAATTAATCATTCTTGAGGTTCATCTTTTTGGAGACGACGGCGGACAGAATCAGCATGAGAGGGTAAGCCTTCAGCTGTTGCTAGGGTATCAATCATTCCAGCCACTTTGTGTAGAGCCGTTTGGGAATATTGAATAATGTTGGAGTGCTTAAGAAAAGTTTCGACTCCTAAAGCTGAGGCATAACGAGCCGCACCGGAAGTAGGCAATATATGATTAGGGCCAGCTAAATAATCTCCTACTGCTTCTGGGGTAGAGTCGCCTAAAAATATCGCACCAGCATGACGAATTAGGGGAAGCAATGCCCAGGGATCTTGAATTTCCAAGGCTAAATGTTCTGGGGCAAATTCATTAGAGAGTTCGGCAGCTGCTTCTAAAGATTCCACCAGGACGATTAAACCATAATGAGCGATCGCTTTTTCTGTATCTATCCGCCGTGGGTGATCTACTAGTTGTCTTTCTACTGCTACCTGTACATTTTTAGCTAAAGCTGGATCTGTAGTTAACAAAATCGCCGCCGCCATTGGGTCATGTTCAGCTTGTGCTAGCATATCAGTCGCCACATGAATGGGATTGGCTGTGTGATCAGCAATGATCAACACTTCGCTAGGCCCTGCTAAACAATCAATCCCCACCGTACCGTAGACTAGCTTTTTGGCTAAGGTGACATAGACATTACCAGGGCCAGTAATCACATCTACCTTGGGGATGGTTTCTGTACCATACGCTAAAGCGGCGATCGCTTGCGCTCCTCCCACTCGATAAATTTCTTTTACTCCGGCTTCTTGGGCTGCTACTAGCACTGCTGGGTTAATAGTTTTTTCTGTTCCTGGAGGTGTCACCATTACTATACGTTGTACACCTGCTACCTTTGCCGGAATCGCATTCATTAGCACTGAACTCGGATAAGCTGCACGCCCCCCAGGAACATATAATCCTGCCTTATCTACAGGGGTGTAACGTTTACCTAAAACTACATCATCATCCCCAAAGTTTACCCAGCTTTTGGGGACTCGCTGACGATGGAATGCTTCAATTTGGTGATAAGAGAGCCTAATTGCTGCCAACAGTTCTGGTGACACCTGTTGGTAAGCCGCATCCAATTCCGAACCTTTCACCAGCAGTTCTTCTGGTTTGAGAATTTGATTGTCAAATTCGGCAGTATAATGTAGCACAGCTTTATCGCCTTGGCGTTTCACTGCTTGCAACACTTCCCGCACCGTCGCCTCTTTATGAATAACTTGTTCGTCATCGGTGCGATCGCAGATCCGTTGCAATTCTGCTTTTACATCTGACTGCTGAGTAATGATTCGCAGCATGGAGTAAGGACAATGCCAAAAGTTTAGAATATTCCTGCCAGAGAATGAGGTTTACCCTGACTCTACAAAAGTCAAGAGTTGACGCTGATTCTCTTCTCTAGCTTAACCTGGATTTTTTTGATACTCTCAAGGTCTGATCAATTCAAAATTCAAAATACCCTACGGGTACTCCTTCGTAGAACTCGTAAAGCCTACGGCATAGCTACGCTTAGGGCGCAGCCTCTCGTCAAGCAGACTAGGCTTGCGCCTACAAAATTCAAAATTAAAGATTCTGTTCCCCCAACCCCGTTCCCTAATAATTAATTTTTTTCAGAACCCCTAACATTGGCAATATAGATGCTATATTAGTAAGTCTAGTAGTGTGTGTACATAATTAATAGTCTTTTTGGAATCCACTGTGGCGAATACAAAGTCTGCTCTTAAGCGCGCCCAAATCGCAGAACGCAATCGGCTGCGTAATAAAAACTACAAATCAGCTGTTAGAACGCTGATGAAAAAATACCTGGAAGCGGTAAAAGTCTATGCCGCTAACCCTACACCAGAACTCAAAGAACAGGTAGAAACACGGTTGTCGGAAGCTTACAGCAAAATCGACAAAGCCGTGAAACGTGGGGTTCTCCATCCAAACAACGGAGCGAGAAAAAAATCCAGATTGGCAAGCAAGCTCAAGCCAGCCACTCAAACAGCATAAGCAGTTATTATCCATTAGTTGTTAGTTCCTTAACTAATGACTAATCAGTAATAACTAAATGACTAACCACCATGCAGCTGATTGATACTCACGTTCATCTCAACTTTGAGAATTTTCAACCTGATTTAGCAACAGTGCGATCGCGGTGGCAAGCCGCAGGAGTAGTACATCTAGTACATTCTTGTGTCGAGCCAGGAGAGTTTTCCAGTATTCAAGCCATAGCCCACCAGTTTCCTGAAGTCAGCTTTGCTGTAGGATTGCATCCCCTAGATGCCGAAAAATGGCAAAGTCAGACAGCAAAAGAAATATTATCTTTAGCCAAGTCAGACTCAAAGATAGTAGCAATTGGTGAAATGGGGCTGGATTTCTACAAAGCGGATAACTATGAGCAACAGCAAATAGTGTTTGAAGCCCAATTAGCGATCGCATCTGAACTAAATTTACCTGTAATTATTCACTGTCGGGATGCTGCACTAGCTCTGCGAGACACATTATCGAAATGGCAGGAGCGCACCAACAATCAACTCCGGGGGGTGATGCACTGCTGGGGAGGAACACCAGAAGAAACCCAATGGTTTCTTGACTTGGGCTTTTATATTAGCTTTAGTGGTACGGTGACATTTAAAAACGCCAAAGCCATCCAAGCCTCAGCCGCAATGGTGAACAGCGATCGCCTGCTGGTAGAAACCGATTGTCCTTTTTTAGCTCCCGTACCGAAGCGGGGTGAAAAGCGTAACGAGCCTGCTTATGTCCGCTATGTAGCAGAGCAAGTAGCTCGACTACGGCAAGAAACATTAGAGACTATTTCCACTCAAACTACTGCAAATGCCTGTAAATTGTTTGGTATAGCAATATAAACTTTGTTGATTCAACTTGTAGGGGGCAGTAAAAAAATAAAACGCTAGGAGGAAAAATGTGCTAATATTAATGCCTCCAAAACGTTTAGCGTGGGTCATAATGATAAAGGAAAGAACGGAGAACTTCTAAGCTTGATTTTGTAAAGTTATCAACTTGACCATCCTCACATCTCTACAATCGGATGCTCTCAATGTAATGTATGAAAAAACCTGGCAATCAACATTGAGATATAGACTGGCCATCCATTCAACCTATAGAAAATTGTTAAAAGAAATTGTCTTGTGATTATAATCCAACAAAATTCCCCCATTTTGATCCAGAACCTACAAAATCTAGCTCAATTCCTCGATTTAAAACCTTCACAGTGAGTATAAATGTTCTAGTGCAGAGCCAATAATATCTGCCTAGATTTGGTAAACGTGCTGGGAGGAGCAAAAGTGAGGCAAAACAATCAAATTCAGGCATACCTTAGACTAAGGCTATTGAAGAATCATTCAAATAGCTGTATGTTCGTAGCGGTTGCTGGGGTTTAGGGGTGATCACCCCCTTGCCAAAATCTCCCTCTCCAGGTTCAATTGCGGCGTTTACCCACACCTTTCAATAGTCAGGTGACATGGAAGGAGAAGTTTCCCAACAGCTAAGGACAACAGCAGCGACAAAGCTTTGTCCTACTAAAAATTTAACCAGGTTGACAAAGGTAGAGGCATGATTAGCGAAAATTATATTGAACCCGCCTTTTTGTTGCCCGACTTGATTGAAATCCAGCGTTCAAGCTTTCGCTGGTTTTTAGAAGAAGGGCTGATTGAAGAACTTAACTCCTTTAGTCCGATTACAGACTATACGGGCAAACTAGAACTGCACTTTTTAGGACAGAACTACAAGCTCAAAGAACCAAAGTATAGCGTAGAAGAAGCGAAACGGCGGGATAGTACCTATGCCGTACAGATGTACGTACCTACACGCCTGTTAAATAAAGAAACAGGAGATATTAAAGAACAGGAAGTATTTATTGGGGATCTGCCTTTGATGACCGATCGCGGCACGTTTATTATTAACGGAGCAGAGCGAGTCATTGTTAATCAAATTGTGCGATCGCCTGGAGTTTACTACAAATCGGAAATCGATAAAAACGGGCGACGTACCTATTCAGCTTCACTCATTCCTAACAGGGGTGCATGGCTAAAATTTGAAACCGACCGTAACGATTTGGTGTGGGTACGCATCGATAAAACCCGGAAACTCTCAGCCCAGGTACTTTTAAAAGCCCTAGGATTATCTGATAACGAAATCTTTGATGCCCTGCGTCACCCTGAATATTTCCAAAAAACCATCGAAAAAGAAGGGCAATTTTCTGAAGAAGAAGCCCTGATGGAGTTGTACCGCAAACTCCGTCCTGGTGAACCACCAACCGTATTAGGTGGACAACAACTCCTAGACTCCCGATTCTTTGATCCCAAACGCTATGACTTGGGTAGAGTAGGCAGATACAAACTCAACAAAAAATTACGCTTATCCGTTCCTGACACCTTACGTGTTCTCACACCCCAAGATATTTTGGCAGCCGTCGATTACCTGATTAACTTGGAATATGACATCGGTAACATTGACGACATTGACCACTTGGGGAATCGCCGAGTCCGAAGCGTTGGTGAATTGTTGCAAAACCAAGTCAGAGTAGGGTTAAACCGCCTAGAAAGGATCATTCGGGAACGGATGACAGTATCTGACGCAGAAGTTTTAACACCTGCTTCCTTAGTCAACCCCAAACCATTGGTAGCAGCCATCAAAGAGTTCTTTGGCTCTAGCCAATTGAGCCAGTTCATGGATCAAACCAATCCCCTAGCAGAACTGACCCACAAACGCCGTCTCTCAGCCCTAGGCCCCGGTGGTTTAACCAGAGAACGGGCAGGGTTTGCCGTGCGAGATATTCACCCCTCCCACTACGGGCGGATCTGTCCTATTGAGACACCAGAAGGCCCCAACGCTGGTCTAATTGGTTCATTGGCAACCCATGCACGAGTTAACCAGTACGGCTTTTTAGAAACCCCCTTTAGACCGGTGGAAAATGCACGGGTAAGATTTGACGTGCAGCCAGTCTATATGACAGCCGACGAAGAAGACGACCTGCGGGTAGCTCCAGGGGATATTCCCGTAGACGAAAATGGCTATATTATCGGGCCACAAGTGCCAGTCCGCTATCGTCAAGAGTTCTCTACCACCACACCCGAACAAGTAGACTACGTAGCTGTATCTCCGGTACAAATTGTATCAGTGGCTACCAGCATGATTCCCTTCTTGGAACATGACGACGCTAACCGCGCCCTCATGGGTTCTAATATGCAACGCCAAGCCGTACCTCTACTGAAACCAGAGCGTCCCTTGGTGGGAACAGGCTTAGAAGCCCAAGGTGCAAGAGACTCTGGGATGGTGATTATTTCCCGGACTGATGGAGATGTCACCTATGCAGATGCCACCGAAATCCGTGTTCGTCCCAAACCTAACGCCACTGAAATCAAATACACCCTTTCCAAGTATCAGCGTTCTAACCAAGATACCTGTCTCAACCAAAAACCCTTGGTGCGGATTGGAGAACGGGTAGTAGCAGGCCAAGTATTAGCTGACGGCTCATCTACCGAAGGTGGTGAGTTAGCACTAGGACAAAACATCGTCGTTGCCTATATGCCCTGGGAAGGCTATAACTACGAAGACGCGATTTTGATTTCGGAGCGACTGGTACAAGATGATATTTACACTTCAATTCACATTGAAAAATATGAAATTGAAGCCCGTCAAACCAAGCTCGGCCCAGAAGAAATCACCAGAGAAATTCCCAACGTCGGGGAAGATGCCCTACGACAGTTAGATGAACAGGGGATTATTCGCATTGGGGCTTGGGTAGAATCAGGAGACATCCTTGTAGGTAAAGTTACTCCCAAAGGTGAATCTGACCAACCCCCAGAAGAAAAATTACTGCGGGCAATTTTCGGAGAAAAAGCGCGGGATGTGCGCGACAACTCCCTACGCGTACCCAACGGTGAAAAAGGTCGGGTAGTGGACGTGCGGCTATTTACCCGTGAACAAGGGGATGAACTACCACCAGGGGCTAATATGGTAGTCCGGGTATATGTAGCTCAAAAGCGGAAAATCCAAGTCGGAGATAAAATGGCGGGTCGCCACGGCAATAAAGGGATTATTTCGCGCATACTGCCCATAGAAGATATGCCATATTTAGCCGATGGCTCACCTGTAGATATTGTCCTCAATCCCTTGGGCGTACCCAGTCGGATGAACGTCGGCCAGGTGTTTGAGTGTCTATTAGGTTGGGCTGGTCATAACTTAGGTGTGCGATTTAAGATTACTCCCTTCGATGAAATGTATGGGGAAGAATCATCCCGGAAAATCGTGCATGGCAAACTCCAAGAAGCACGGGATGAAACTGGTAAAAACTGGCTATATAACCCAGAAGACCCAGGTAAGATTATGGTCTTTGATGGCCGGACGGGTGAACCCTTTGACCGTCCTGTGACAGTAGGCGTGGCTTATATGTTGAAACTAGTACACCTAGTAGACGACAAGATTCACGCCCGTTCTACAGGCCCCTACTCACTAGTAACTCAGCAACCCTTGGGCGGTAAAGCCCAACAAGGTGGTCAGCGATTTGGGGAAATGGAAGTGTGGGCATTAGAAGCCTTTGGTGCAGCTTACACCTTGCAGGAATTGCTGACAGTGAAATCTGACGATATGCAGGGGCGTAACGAAGCATTAAATGCGATCGTTAAAGGTAAAGCCATTCCCAGACCAGGCACACCAGAATCCTTTAAGGTATTGATGCGAGAACTGCAATCCTTGGGATTAGATATTGCTGTGCATAAAGTAGAGACTCAAAATGATGGTAGTTCCTTGGATGTAGAAGTCGATTTGATGGCAGACCAAGCCAACAGAAGAACACCACCTAGACCTACCTATGAATCTCTCTCCCGCGAGTCTTTGGAAGACGACGAATAAATCTTAGGGCATAGGGCATAGGGAATGGGGCATGGGAATAAATTAGCAATGCCCAGTGACAGCAGTTGCTACAACTTTGGAAACCAAAGCAACCCACTGCCTTCCCAATGCCCAATGCCCAATGCCCAAAGTTCAAAACTAAATACACTCATAACTCAAAACTCAGCACTTAAGTATGAGACCTGCCCAAACCAATCAGTTTGACTACGTAAAAATCGGCTTGGCATCACCAGAACGGATTCGCCAATGGGGTGAACGGACATTACCGAATGGCCAAGTAGTGGGTGAAGTCACCAAACCAGAGACGATTAATTACCGCACCCTCAAACCAGAGATGGACGGCTTATTTTGTGAGCGGATCTTTGGCCCGGCAAAAGATTGGGAGTGTCACTGTGGTAAGTATAAGAGAGTCCGTCACAGAGGTATTGTCTGTGAGCGTTGTGGCGTAGAAGTTACCGAGTCAAGAGTGCGCCGCCATCGCATGGGATATATTAAACTGGCTGCTCCAGTAGCACACGTTTGGTATCTCAAAGGCATTCCTAGTTATATCTCTATCCTGCTAGATATGCCTTTGCGGGATGTAGAGCAAATTGTCTATTTCAACTCTTATGTTGTCTTGAGTCCCGGCAATGCGGAAACTTTAACCTATAAACAACTACTGAGTGAAGACCAGTGGTTAGAAATTGAAGACCAAATTTATAGCGAAGATTCTCAATTGCAAGGTGTAGAAGTAGGCATTGGTGCAGAAGCATTATTGCGCTTACTAGCTGACATTAATCTAGAGCAAGAAGCGGAAAATCTCCGGGAAGAAATTGGTAGTGCCAAAGGACAAAAGCGGGCAAAACTGATTAAACGCCTGCGGGTAATTGACAACTTTATTGCTACAGGTTCAAAGCCAGAGTGGATGGTAATGTCAGTCATTCCCGTCATTCCTCCAGATTTGCGCCCAATGGTGCAACTAGATGGCGGACGGTTTGCTACTAGTGATTTGAATGATTTATATCGCCGGGTTATTAACCGGAATAATCGTTTAGCACGACTACAGGAAATCCTCGCACCAGAAATCATTGTGCGGAATGAAAAGCGGATGCTGCAAGAAGCAGTAGACGCGTTAATTGATAATGGTCGTCGGGGACGCACCGTAGTCGGAGCAAATAACCGACCCCTGAAATCCTTGTCTGACATTATTGAGGGTAAACAAGGACGTTTCCGGCAAAACTTGTTAGGTAAACGGGTTGACTACTCTGGACGTTCTGTAATTGTGGTTGGGCCAAAGCTGAAGATTCACCAGTGCGGTTTGCCTAGGGAAATGGCCATTGAGCTATTTCAACCCTTTGTGATTAATCGCTTGATTCGCAGTGGCATGGTGAATAACATCAAAGCGGCCAAAAAGTTGATCTCACGTAACGATCCCAGTGTTTGGGATGTATTGGAAGAGGTGATTGAAGGACACCCTGTGATGCTCAACCGTGCGCCAACACTGCACCGCTTGGGTATTCAGGCTTTTGAGCCAATTTTGGTGGAAGGTAGAGCGATTCAACTACATCCTTTGGTGTGTCCAGCCTTTAACGCTGACTTTGACGGCGACCAAATGGCGGTACACGTACCTTTGTCCTTGGAAAGTCAGGCTGAGGCACGGTTGTTGATGTTAGCTTCTAACAATATTTTGTCACCAGCTACCGGTAGACCAATTATCACCCCTAGCCAAGATATGGTATTGGGGGCTTATTACCTGACTGCGGAAAATCCCCATGCGACTAAGGGAGCAGGTAAATACTTTGCGTCCTTGGATGACGTAATTATGGCCTTCCAACAAGAGCAAATTGACCTGCACGCTTACATCTATGTGCGGTTTGATGGTGAAGTAGAATCTGACCAACCAGATACAGAACCTCTAGAAGTTACAAATAACGAAGATGGCAGCCGGACTCTATTGTACAAGTTCCGCCGCGTTAGAGAAGATGCCCAGGGAAATTTAATTTCTCAGTATGTACGCACAACACCAGGTCGCGTTATTTACAATAAAGCGATTCAAGAAGCACTAGCAAGTTAATTCGTAATTTCTAATTCGTAATTCGTAATTGCAAGGTTAATTACGAATTACGAATTACGAATTATTAATTATTGATGACTAAGGACTAATGACTAATGACTAACGAAAAAATGGTTTTTCGCAACCGCGTCGTTGACAAAGGTCAACTGAGAAATTTAATCTCTTGGGCGTTTACCCATTACGGGACGGCGCGCACTGCGGTAATGGCAGATAAATTGAAGGATTTAGGTTTTCGCTATGCTACTAGAGCAGGGGTTTCCATCAGTGTTGATGATTTGATGGTTCCACCTAGTAAGCGGAGTTTACTGGAAGCGGCTGAGGAAGAAATTCGCGCTACGGAAGCCCGTTACCAACGGGGAGAAATCACCGAGGTAGAACGCTTCCAGAAGGTAATTGACACCTGGAATGGTACTAGTGAAGCCCTCAAAGATGAAGTAGTCGTCCACTTTAAAAAGACTAATCCCCTCAACTCTGTGTATATGATGGCGTTCTCTGGAGCGCGGGGTAATATCTCTCAGGTACGTCAGTTGGTGGGGATGCGGGGACTGATGGCAGATCCGCAAGGGGAAATTATTGACTTACCTATCAAAACTAATTTCCGTGAAGGTCTAACGGTAACAGAATATATTATTTCCTCTTACGGTGCAAGAAAAGGGTTGGTAGATACTGCTTTGCGTACCGCCGACTCTGGTTATCTTACCCGTCGTTTAGTAGACGTATCCCAGGATGTGATCATTCGGGAAATTGACTGTGGTACTACCAGAGGCATTCCCCTACGGGCGATGACGGAAGGTAGTAAAACCCTGATCAAGTTGTCTACACGCTTGTTAGGAAGGGTTATAGGAGAAGATGTAGTACATCCCACGACAAAAGAGGTAATTGCACCACGTAATACCCCCGTCTCTGATGATTTAGCCAAGGAAATTGAAAAAGCTGGAGTCACAGAAGTTGTAGTGCGATCGCCTTTAACTTGTGAAGCCGCCCGTTCTGTGTGTCAACACTGCTACGGCTGGAGTTTAGCCCATGCTAAGATGGTAGACTTAGGCGAAGCAGTGGGGATTATCGCCGCTCAAAGTATTGGTGAGCCTGGAACGCAGCTAACCATGCGGACATTCCACACAGGTGGTGTATTCACAGGGGAAGTAGCGCAACAAGTCCGTTCCAAAATTGATGGTACGGTGAAATTGCCGAAAAAACTACGGACAAGACCCTATCGTACTCGCCACGGGGAAGATGCCTTGTATGTAGAAAGCAACGGCATTTTAATCTTAGAACCCCGCAAGGAAGGGTCTGAAACTCCAGTACCCCAAGAAATTCATGTTACCCAAGGTTCGACATTATATCTATTTGATGGCCAGCAGGTCAAAACTGGTCAACTGTTAGCAGAAGTTGCCCTAGGCGCACGCACCACCCGTACCAATACAGAAAAAGCCGTTAAAGATGTGGCTTCTGACTTAGCTGGGGAAGTGAAGTTTGCCGAAGTAGTACCTGAGCAAAAAACAGACCGTCAAGGTAACACCACTATTACAGCCGCACGGGGTGGTTTAATTTGGATTTTGTCTGGTGAAGTTTATAATTTACCACCAGGGGCAGAACTAGTAGTCAAAAACGGCGACGCAGTAGAAACTAACGGCGTTTTAGCAGAAACCAAATTAACAACTTTACACGGTGGTGTTGTCCGTCTACCAGAAGCTACCCCCGGTAAGAGTACCAGAGAAATTGAAATTATCACCGCCTCTGTAGTATTAGACCAAGCTACTGTCACCGTCCAAAGTTCCCAAGGACGTAACAATTACTTAGTCACCACTGGCAATAACCAAGTATTTAACTTGCGAGCCACCCCAGGCACAAAAGTGCAGAATGGTCAAGTGGTAGCTGAATTAATTGATGACCGTTACCGCACCACCACCGGAGGCTTCTTAAAGTTTGCTGGGGTAGAAGTCCAGAAGAAAGGTAAAGCTAAACTGGGTTATGAAGTGGTACAGGGAGGCACAATGTTGTGGATTCCCGAAGAAACCCACGAAGTTAACAAAGACATCTCCCTGCTGTTGGTAGAAGATGGTCAATATGTCGAAGCTGGCACGGAAGTTGTTAAAGACATTTTTTGTCAAAACAACGGTGTAATTGAAGTCACCCAGAAAAACGATATTTTGCGGGAAGTGGTGGTGAAGCCAGGGGAACTACTCATGGTAGATGACCCAGAAGCAGTAATTGGCCGAGATGACACATTTTTACCTGCGGGTGAAGAATTGTTGGGACGCACTTTTACAGAACTGCGTTATATCCAGTATGTGGAGTCACCAGAAGGGCCAGCCTTGTTAAGCCGTCCAGTGGTTGAGTTTGCCATACCCAATAATCCGGATGTGCCATCTACCACATCCGTTAGCCAACAAACAGGACGTTCGATTCAATTGCGGGCAGTACAGCGATTGCCTTACAAAGATTCTGAGCGTGTGAAGTCTGTAGAAGGTGTAGAACTACTGCGTACCCAATTAGTTTTGGAAATTGAGCAGGAAGGTGAACAAGAACATAATGCTTCTCCCCTAGCCGCAGATATTGAATTGGTTACTGATCCTGACAACCCAGAAATTCAACGCTTGCAGTTGGTCATTTTGGAATCCTTGGTAATTCGTCGTGATATTGCGGCTGATGCTACCCAAGGTAGTACCCAAACTAGCTTACAAGTCAAAGATGGGGATACCATCGCGCCTGGGGCTGTAGTAGCAAGCACTCAAATTCTGTCGAAAGAAGGCGGAATTGTCCGAGGTGTGCAGAAAGGTACTGAAGCTGTGCGTCGTTGTTTAGTACTGCGTCAGAATGACATGGTAACGATAAACACTGGTGTGCAGCCCACAGTGAAAACCGGTAGCTTAATTGTGGCTGGGGCAGAAATTGCTCCTGGAATCTTAGCAGAAGAATCTGGACAAGTTGTTTCAGTCAAAAATGCTGCCCCCACTGCGACTACTGAAGACTCAGCCCTGACCACCAAAAACTATGCTGTAACTATCCGTGTGGGTCGTCCTTATCGAGTCAGTCCTGGTGCAGTATTGCAGATAGAAGACGGCGACTTGGTACAACGGGGCGATAACTTAGTGCTGTTGGTATTTGAACGGGCGAAAACTGGGGACATCATTCAAGGTTTACCCCGGATTGAAGAACTACTAGAAGCCCGCAAACCCAAAGAAGCCTGTATCTTGGCAAAACGCGGTGGGGAAGTGAAGGTAGTGTATGGTGATGGTGATGAAGCGATCGCCATCAAAGTTATAGAATCTAATGGCGTAGTTACCGACTATCCATTAGGCCCTGGTCAAAACCTTGCGATCCCTGATGGTTCTCATGTCTTAGCCGGTCAACCCTTGAGTGATGGCCCTTCTAACCCCCATGAAATCCTGGATGTTTTCTTTAGTTTGGGGTCAGAAGAAGGGGTTTATGCTTGTGCTAGCCACGCTTTACAAAAGGTACAGACCTTCTTAGTCAACGAAGTGCAGATGGTGTACCAATCCCAAGGGATTGATATTGCTGACAAACACATTGAGGTGATTGTCCGCCAGATGACCAACAAAGTCAGGATTGATGATGGTGGTGATACTACCATGCTGCCTGGTGAGTTGGTAGAACTGCGCCAAGTTGAGCAGGTAAATGAAGCTATGGCAATTACTGGCGGTGCGAGGGCGCAATATACCCCAGTATTGTTAGGGATAACTAAAGCATCATTAAATACAGATAGCTTTATTTCTGCGGCTTCCTTCCAAGAAACCACACGGGTACTAACAGAAGCAGCAATTGAAGGTAAATCTGATTGGTTGCGTGGCTTGAAAGAAAACGTGATTATCGGGCGATTAATTCCGGCGGGAACTGGTTACAATACATACGATGAACCCGGTATGATTGAAGACTACGCGACTTTAGACACCACCAGTGTTTTAGATGAAACAGATGATCCACTGGATATGGTGCTAGATGACCGCACAGCCCGCGCCTACAATTTAGATGCGCCTGGTCTAGACACCGGATTTACCAATCGTCGGGCAATTTTGGATGATGATGATTTAATCGCAGATGAAATTCATGATCTCATAGAAGACGACCAAAGCGACGACTATGAGGAAGATGAAGAAGAAGATGATGATGATGAATATGACGATGATTAAATCTCAAAAATAAACTCATAATTTAAAAGGCAAAAGATTAATTCTTTTGCCTTTTTCCTGTTTTTAAAGTAAAGCACCACCACAACTAGAACCACATCCAGCCGTGCAACCATAGCAATAATCAGCAGTTTGGATTTGCTCAATCAAGTTTAAATTACCAGCCTCTAGTAACTTAGCAACAGTGATTATCTCACCATTAGCAGTTTTTGCAGGTAAATTCATCATCTGATTAAAGTCGCAATCATAAATATTACCTAAATAGTCCACTGAAAGCTGATCACGACACATTAAATATTCAACTGTACTCTCATTAAAATGAAACTCTAAAAACTTTAAATAGCTACTATAGAGTTCTTTTCTTTCTAAATGAAAGAGAGTTCTACCAACGGGTAAGTTAGTAATTGTAAATAAATGATTAAATACTAGATTAAAATTTTCTTGTAAAAACAGTTTATAATCCCGTTCTAGTTTACTTTGTTCTGGCGTTAGAGAGAACTTATCAGTATTGGGTAGTTGGGGATTGTAAACCAAATCTAAAATCAAATTGGGATCTATACCATAACCCAATTGATTTAGCCATTGTAAAGCTTTAATTGAGGCATCAAATACACCATGACCACGCATTTTATCAACATTGTCTGCTAGGTAGCAGGGCAGAGAAGCGACAATTCGCACTTGATGCTGGGCAAAGTATTCTGGTAAATCTTCAAAGCCATGTTCAAAATAAATAGTCAAATTAGAACGGACAATGACTTGTTTATTGTTGTTTCTCGCTGCTGCAACCAATGATTTGAATCCATAATTCATTTCAGGTGCGCCACCAGTTAAATCAACAATCTCAATTTCTGGAAATCTATGAATTAACTCAATTAATTGTTCGCAGATTTCTGGTGATAATTCTTCTGTGCGTTTAGGACTAGCTTCCACATGACAGTGACTACAGGCAAGATTACAGCGTTTACCTAAATTAATTTGTAAAATGTTAATCTTTTTTTTAGTCAAGGGGTGATTTAATTTAGCATTAAATGGAGTAACGCTTGTATCTAGTGGATGATTGATTTGCATTGGTATTTACTCTAAAAAAAAATAGATTTTTTGGTTTTATTTCTGTAATAATCTATAAATTATGCCGCCAATAATGGTGGCAATAGGTAATGTTAATATCCAGGTAATAAAAATTTTTAAGATAACAAGTGTGTGAGTTTTTCTGGTGTTCAATCCTACCCCAATAATTGAACTAACCGTGACATGAGTTGTAGAGATAGGTAGACCAAAATAACTAGCTGCAAGGACTAAACTACTTGTAATCAGATTGGCTGATAAACCTTGAGCATGATTCATGGGTGTGATTTTCATACTCATAGTTTCAGCAACTTTTTGAGAACTAATTAACCCCCCTAATGCCATAGCCATTGCAATAGTGATCATTGCACCTTGCTTAGAGAAGTATTCAATTACCATCACCAGAGAAACAAGTTTAGGTGTGTCATTAAAGCCTTTAGTGAAACAGATAATTCCCGCACTGATATAATGAACAATATTCAGAAATTTTTGGTTGAGGGGTAAAGAAAATTTTGGCTGGATATATTGAACTATACTGTAAATTCCTACTCCTAAAATAATAGCCAGAATCGGACTTAAAAATAAAGGTAAAACAAAGTAAGTCAAGAGAACTGCAAACTTAGCTTGCAGTCCGATTGATACTAATGCTCCCCCCAGAATAGCCCCTGTTAAACTATGGGCAGTGGAAACAGGTAAGCCAAAAATAGTAGCAATTAATACAGTCAAACCAGTGGCGATCGCTACTGCTATATGAAAGTTAGGAGCATTAGCGATCGCATCTTTGACAATACCTTGACCGGAAAAGGTTTGGACTAACTGATGAGCAAAGATAGTTGAGGTTAAAGCACCTGCAAACGTTGTCAAAGTTGCCCACAAAATCGCTGTTTGGTAGCTATTGACACGGCTACCAAATAGCGTAGCTACACCTTTAAAATTGTCATTAGCTCCTTTAACATAAGCCAGAAAAAGCGTAGCAATAAATATACTTACTAACCACATTTTAAAGATGATAAATTAACAACAACCACCACCGCTATAATGCCAGGTTGAATCAGTAATTATGATTTCTGATGGCTTTAAAGCTCCCAGTTTAGCAGCAGTTTTATCACAAACTGCTGCCGGAATGCCACGTTGCAATAAATGACCGGCTGAATCATCAAAAAATGGGTCATAACCAGCATAAATAGCTGTTTTGCCTGTAAAAATACAAGCCCCATCTTCTGGAATGGCTACTTTAAAAGCTACTGAATCAAGGCTTTCTAATAATAGATGAGTTTCTAAGTTATAAGTTGCTGTGTCTAGCAAGCGATAAGGACGGCGAGCGCGAATTTCAATTTGACCAAAACCAGCATTGATAATGCGTTGCGTATATTCTTCGTAGGTGAGTGCGCCTGATAAACACATAGCCCTCAGCCGTTCATCTTGTTGTAGATGGCTAGGGATAGGACGGGTAGCAATGGGATCACTCATTTGCAAACGTCCACCTGGTTTTAACACCCGATAGGCAACTTCTAAGGCACGAGTTAAATCTTCAGGTTCAAAAATATTAAACAGGCAATTTTGGGCGACAATATCAACGGCAGCATCATCTACAGGTAAATTAAAAGCATCCCCTTCTCGAATTTCCACAAAACTGGTGTCAAACCAGGGGTTTTGTGCAGCCGCTAGTTCTAAATTACGTTTTGCTGCTTCTCGCATAGCTGCCACTGGTTCAACCGCAATTACAGCCCCAGGGCGGCGAGAAAAATAAGCAAATTGCAAGGCTTCTAAACCACCCCCAACGCCCACATACAACACCGTAGGCTGATGAGACAGTTCAGTCGGGTGAACCGTAGTTCCACAACCGTAGTTCATTTCCTGCATTTTGCAAGGTATCTTTAACCCTGGAAGTTGCAAAGGCGTGCTTTGCACACAACAAAGTCCTACTTGTGGAGTTTGAGCGACTTCACTGTAAAATTGGGCTGCTGTTTCTAGATAAGTCATAGCAATTTTGATATTGGATGCTTTGATGTAGAGTTAACTGTGTGCATCCTAATATAACTAGTTATGAGTTGTATGAGTTTTTGCTGAAAAATCTCGACAAATCAACACTCAAAATTCTGGGGCTTTTTACGTAGATAAGCGTTAACTTTCGTTAATAGTTCTTCGATGTCGAAGGGTTTGATGACATAATCATTGAAATTATTATCTAAACTTGAGATGCGATCGCTTACTTCTTCTTGAGCGATTAAGAGAATTATCGGCACTTGATGGTTCGTAGTTCGCAAGCGTCCGTAAAATTCTAAGCCTGAGCCTCCAGGTAATGTATCATCTAAAATGATTAAATCTAGCTGTAACGCCCGTGCTGCCATGATAGCAGTTAATCCATCGTAGGCGACGCTTACTTGATAACCTTCATAGTTCAGTTCTAATTCTATAAGTCGAGCTAGCTTGACTTCATCTTCAACCAGCAAGATGTGCGTCATGATCGGGCAAAAGTAAAAAAGTAAAGGTTAAAGTATTCAGATACCTATAATTTCAGCTTTTTGCCTGCACCGAGTCTTGTGATTGCTACAGTGCTGTGCTAGCCAATAATATGGACATCTAAATAGTTCTCCGTTAGCTTAGTATACTTTTGCGGAACTAACAAGAGTGAATCTGTAATTACCGATGAAAAATTGCTGCTTTCTGGAGCAATTGTCATCATTTAGCAATAAGCTGTTATGTCTTCACCACATTCATCAGCTAAATAACATAGGGCTTTGAAACGTAAACCTA
The DNA here is from genome assembly GCA_050633005.1 of Trichormus sp. GTDB lineage: Bacteria > Cyanobacteriota > Cyanobacteriia > Cyanobacteriales > Nostocaceae > Trichormus. Next base: position 39,433 of record JBODRP010000014.1, read on the forward strand.
CTACTTGTTCATAGAAAGGATTTAATTTACACATAGGGGGAATGTGGAAGAGTTTACGACCAAAGAGCTTCACATCTCGTTCAAATGGACATTGAGCAGGAATAACTCTACACAAGAGATGAGCTAGTTTATAGTTATGAATTTCGATTCCTTCTAGCCATCTGCGAATAGGATTAAGTAGGTCGTTGTGGCAGTGAATTTGAGTAAAGCTTGTCATCATCCATTACCTTCATTATTATTAGTTGTTTTGTGTGTTTAACCTTCTATAAATAAATACAGTTAGGCTATGTCTTTTTATGCAGACAGATATCATCTTTGGGAACACTGTTAACTACATATCCAGATGTTGCTATTACAGAATTTTTCTCTAGGAGCATCACATATTTGCTGTGGTAAACGCTAGTCTAGATAAAGTTAACTATCTTTGGGGAGGCGCAGCTTAACACTCATTAGCGACTTCCAGATCAAAAAATCTCCAAACTTTAAGGTGCGTCAGTGCGGTAGAACCTCACTATACTCAGAAATTATTGCTACTGACGCACCCTACCCAACCATCCATTTCGGATAATTTATTTTGTGGTGTTCCCTTGCTGTAAACATCTAGCTGTGAAAAGCAATGAATAACGAGTTTCTCAAGCAGAAAAAGTTGATTTTTGACCTATGGGCTTCTAGTTATGACTCGCTGTTACCGTCTGTGTTTTACCAAGCTGTCCATAAACGGCTGTTAGAATATGTCGATTTATCGGCGCAAGCAAATGTACTTGATTTAGGTTGTGGTACTGGTCGTCTGCTGGAGCGTTTGGCTACTAAGTTTCCCGAATTGCGGGGAACTGGTTTAGATTTATCGCCTAAGATGTTGCAAGTGGCACGACTGAGTAACCGTCATCATCCCCGATTAATTTTCATTGAAGGGAAAGCTGAGGCTCTACCTTTTGGTGATGGTCAATTTGATGCAGTATTCAACAGTATTAGTTTCTTGCACTATCTAGAACCAAAGCAAGTTTTGCAGGAAGTAGCACGGGTATTGACTCCTAGTGGACGCTTTTATTTAGTGGATATCACTACTACAAAAG
>JBODRP010000015.1:0-39394 GCA_050633005.1 Trichormus sp.
CCCCTGCTCCCCCTGCTCCCCCTGCTCCCTGCCCCCTCCTTTAGAATAGTTTGTGCAAAAGGAGTGCAAAACGCTCTCATTTTGTCAAGATTTACAAATCTTGACGCTCACTGTGGCACGGTCATAAGAAAATTGATCATAACAAAGCGTATAAAACGCCTAAAAGGCTTGATCATCCAGAAAATCAGAATTTTAATTCTGATGGCAACTGGCAATTTGGATGCACAGGAATCAATCCATTTATCCAATTTGCTTGGATGACCAATCTGAAATTTCTTTACATCTTGAAACAATTTTCGGAAACTTTTTCGTTAACAGGAGATAAAATTAATGCCGTTTGGACCAGCTTCTCGTCTGGGAGTCAGCTTATTTGATGAAACCCCTCCCATTGAATGGGTACCCGGTCGCTCTCTAGAGGAAGCAGAAACAATCATTCGGGCAGTCTATCGCCAGGTGTTGGGCAATGCCTATGTTATGGAAAGTGAGCGGCTGACTGTGCCAGAATCCCAATTTAAGTTGGGTGAATTGAGCGTCCGCGAGTTTGTCCGAGCAGTGGCTAAATCTGATCTATATCGTTCTCGCTTTTTCACCAGCTGCGCGCGTTACAGAGCAATTGAACTCAACTTCCGTCATTTGTTGGGCCGCGCCCCCCTGGATTTAGAAGAAATGCGGACACACAGCACCATTCTTGATACTCAAGGATTTGAAGCTGAGATTGATTCTTATCTAGATAGCGATGAGTATCAATCTACCTTTGGGGAAAACTTTGTGCCTTACATCCGGGGCTACAAAACGGAAGCTTGCACAAGTATGGTGCAGTTTACCCATACATTCCAGTTGGTGCGGGGTGCTGCTAGCAGCAGCTTGAAGGGAGATTTAGCTGGTAAGAGTCCTAAACTGAATGCTTTAGTCATTCAATCTACTCCCACCCCAGTAATTTCACCTGCTGGAGATGGTGCAACCTTCCGCACACCACCAGTAGTTTCTCGGACTCGTCATGGAGTTGATGCCAGTGCTGGCGGTAAAGTTTACCGGATTGAAGTTACAGGTTATCGCGCCAAAACCTTTAATAATATTTCCAAGTTTCGTCGCTCCAATCAAGTCTTTCTCGTGCCATACGAGAAGCTCTCTCAAGAGTATCAACGCATTCACCAACAAGGCGGCGTGATTGCCAGCATCACTGCGGTATAAATGACTACTCAAATTACAAAAATTGAGGAGATAGATTGCAATGGCATCCCAGACAATTCTTGAACTGTGGCCAGCTAGTGGCACAGAAGAAGTTCAAACTATCATCCGTGCAGTTTACAAACAGGTATTAGGCAACCCTCACATCATGGAAAGTGAGCGGTTGATAGCAGCAGAATCACAATTATGCGATCGCGCCATCACCGTGCGGGAATTTGTCCGCATCGTTGCCAAATCTGACTTTTATCGTACCCGCTACTTCCAGTCCTGCGCCCCCTATCGCTTTGTAGAACTCAACTTCTTACACTTGCTTGGTCGCGCACCCCAAGATCAAAGAGAAGTTTCTGAGCATATTGTTCGCACCGTCGCCGAAGGCTACGAGGCTGAAATAGACTCCTACATCGATAGCAGTGAATATCAAGTAGCCTTTGGTGAAAACATAGTCCCCTACTATCGCGGTAGAAACAGCGCAGCTAACTCCAAGCAAGTAGGTTACAACCGGATGTTTGCTATCGAGCGCGGTGCCGCTCAGATTGATAGCTCCGTTAAATCTGCCCAATTGGTGTATGAAGTTGCTACCAATAGTGCCAATGTAATTAAACCCTCATCGCCAACTGTCATTGGTTCTGGCACAGAAAAACGGTTCAAAATCGTAGTCAGAGGCTCTAAATTCGACAGTCCTCGCCGGATTAGTACCAATGAGTACATTGTCCCAGCGAGTAAAATGACTCCACAAATTCAGCGAATCAATCGCACATCTGGCAAAATAGTCAGCATTACTGAAGTTGTCTAATCCTGGGTGTTGAGTTGATCAGCGATCGCACTTTGCAACCATAGCAACGGCGATCGCTAAAAACTAGACATCTAGCTGACAATTCCATTACTCAAAGCTGCGGTTGTCCATCGATTCAGGTTGATGATAAGTTGCTTACAGCATCGAAATTGAAGGTGATTTGTATGGCAACCACAATCATTGCTCCTGGCGATTGTCCTGACTATAGTAGTTGCCGAGTCACGATTGAAGTAACGGGGGGCTGTCATCAAGATACGATGCGAAAGGCAAAGTACACAAAGACAATTCCTTATAGTTGTTTGTCTCAAACTATTCAAGGTATTCATCGTCTAGGTGGCAAGATTACCCGCATCACCCTATCGCCTTCCCATACTCAAGTCTCAAAGATAGAGTCAGTTGAGCCATTATCTACAATAGCCGCAAGCGATGTTATGCCTTCAGCAAATCTAGCTGAATCTGTCACTTCATCGCCCCAGGTTCAGGAAGAAAACAAGTCTACCGATATCTATCAGGTGACACAAGCAACTCCACTAAAGCAAGAAAGACAAAAAATCACAGCTTTTAACTCAGTAGAGTACAACTTTACAGATGAGTGGTGATGGAACAATCAACAGTGCTGAGTTCTAAATCCTGCTAGCACAGGTAAGTCTGAGCAGGGTGCTGAGTGAGAATTACTTACTCAGCATCTGCTTCCCAGGCGATCGCCAAAATAAAATTAGTATTGATTAGGACATTAAAAAACCGAAATTTAATGGATATTACGGAGTTTGTTGCCAAGTCTATTGGGCATTGGCGATCGCAGCGTAGCGCACATCATTTAGCATTCAGTCATTTTGAAGCCGTGCAGTCTGAGATTGATATAATTTCTCTCCCAGACGATGATCCGGCAGTCATTGAATTGTGTAAAAGCTATAACATTGACCCACAGACAATAGTTTCTCCATTTCGGATGACCTGGGAAGGTCAATCAGACTGGGATGACAGCGAAATCAAAGGTAGTTGCGTCCTAGTTCCCATACCTGATCCCATCCATCCCCATCGGGGTAAACTTCTGCGTGATCAAGGCTATGCCGAAACAATGGCGGCTGCTGGCGACTATTATTTAACGGAAGATGGTACTTTTGTACTTATGACCGCCTACGACCGCGCCGCCGCCGAAGAGAAAATCTGGTTTGTCAATCCCAACGTCCGTTGTCGGGTTTCCCTAATCAAAACTAGTGCCGGTACAGGAGTTGTTACAGCCTCGTTTTCCTCAGAAATCCGCCAGGATGTTCAAAATTAACAGTCAACCAATTTTAGATTTTGCGGAAAGTTCTGTAGGCGGGTTTCCCGCCGTAGGAACGCCACTTGCTATAAGCCGGGAAACCCTTTCGGCAGTTGCTCATGGGGGAAACCCCCAAGACCGCACTGCCTCACCAACGCAGTGGCTCAACTTTTCAAGACGGATTTTAGATTTTAGATTTTAGATTGACTGCACCCATAAAGGGATGCAGCTTGGGGATTCATCAATTTTAGATTTTGGATTTTGGATTTTTGATTCAATCCGGCCATCCAAAATTTAAAATCTAACATTCGGAGGGTCAAAAAACCTATTTTATAAGCTCGTCATCTATGTCAGATACTGGCTTCATTCATCTTGTTTATTTATTTTGAATTTTGAATTTTGTAGGCTTGCCTTCCCGTAGGGTATTTTGAATTTTGAATTTTGAATTTTGAATTGGAGCGAAGCGACTTGACTTCTACACCATCAGATATCTGCACAACTACATCACATAATTTACTCACCTTGGCTCGTTGGATGGCAGGGGATTTCAGCAACTATAAACAAGCATTTGAAAATCCTAAAGACTATGCCCATATCCACATTTTTTTCCGTCCATTACCGTTTGAGTTCTTCTCTGGAATTGGACTCTATTCAGAACAGGTATACGACTACGATTTGTGGAGGCCATATCGACAGGGAGTACATCGCTTAGTCGATCAGGGCGATCAAATTTATATTGAAAACTACAGCTTAAAAAATGCACTTTTCTATGCTGGTGCAGCTAGGGAATTAAGCATTCTCAAAACCATTACCCCAGAGTGCATTCAACGCCGATATCACTGCTCAATGATATTTAAACGAGATCATGACCGATTTCAAGGCGGTGTCGAACCTGGAAACCGTTGCTTGATTGAAAAAAATGGCTGTCAAACTTATCTAGATAGTTATGTAGAAGTGACTGAAACAACCTGGGTAAGCCTCGATAAAGGTATGGATGTGAATACACACCAACAGGTTTGGGGATCTACATTTGGGCCACTGCGGTTTGAAAAACGGGAGAGTTTTGCTCATGAAGTCCCAAATATCCTGTGATCTTTCCCTGCCTAAACTGGAATCCATTAAAGCAAATATGCTGCCACCAGAAGCGCAGAAAAAAATGCAGTGCTGGATTCGTAGCCGGCATTTAATTTGTTCAGGTAATTTCTTTGTTTTTGAAACCGTAGATTATAGTGCCGTTGAGCGTTTTTCGCAATGTGTTGAAGCTTTGGGTGGCACTGTTATTTCAGTTGATCCCATTGACAAAATTTGGATGGGTGATCATCGTCAAGTAATTCTTTATCAAGCAAAAGCTAGTTTACATACACCCTGCCATAATTTGAAACAATATTGGCTAAAATATGGTGGTTTTCGCACCAGATTTGATGGTCAACCGTGAAATAATTGCTTATAAAATACTAACTTTTCCAAAACCCATGCTTGATATCGATCAATCTGCCTTACAAGCTCGCAATAAATTATTCGCTATGTTTGTGGTGCTTTCTATCCTAGATATAACTCTAGTGATCATGGCGCGGGATAGATGGGCAATTGGACGGATATTACTAACATTTGTGGTGATGTACTTTGTTCTACAGGGACGGAAATGGGCAAAATGGCTCATGATTAGTATCTGTAGTTTCTTAGTTGTGATTCTAATAGCAATGGTTGTGGCACTGAGTTCCAGGCTTTCAACTTTCCTGATTTTAGGAAGTTTGATCATGGCTGTTCTCAGTGCCATCATTGCTATATATATGGCCAGTAGCAGAAATTTAAATTGTTACTTCGCTTGGAAAAGACAAAATTCCTGATATCTGATGTGAATTAGGAAAACCGCCTATCCAATAAATAGCCTATGGTTGGGGCGTATCAAACTTGGTAGGGGCGGGTTAACAAACATCATTCATGATTAACTTTTGATCTCGGTGAACCCGCCCCTACAAATATCTAGGTATTCGCAAGATTTGAATTGACATAAGACGTAAATTAAATAATATTACCAGCGTAATTGGCTTATATGCGGCAGTTTTTTCAGGAGATTTGATCAACAATTTTGATTGATCAGCTGACTTGGGAGAACTTTTATGTCAATTCCTCTGTTAGAGTACGCACCTGTATCTCAAAATCATCGTGTGGAGGGGTTTGAGATTCCGGGTGATGAGCAGCCGAGAATTTACACTACTGATAACCTCTTAGCTGCCTCAGATATGGATATGTTAATCATGGCAGCCTATCGCCAGATTTTTAACGAGCAACAAATGTTATCCAGCTATCGTCAGCAATTTTTGGAGTCTCAATTACGTGCTGGTCAAATCACTACCAGAGACTTCATTCGCGGATTAGTAATGTCGGATTCTTTTCGGCGGCTGACTTATGATAGTAATAATAACTATCGGTTCGTCAAGATTTGCATTCAGAGACTTCTAGGTCGTAATGTATATAGCGATCGCGAAAAACTTTCCTGGTCGATAGTACTGGCTACCAAAGGACTGCAAGGTTTTATCGATGATTTGCTCAATACTGAAGAATACCTGAGCAACTTTGGTTACAATACTGTTCCTTATCAACGTCGCCGCATTTTACCCCAACGCACTCAAGGGGAACTCCCTTTTGCTCGCATGGCGCGGTATGGCGAAGATTACCGCAACAGCTTGCCCTTTCCTTACCTTCCCCCTCGTCCCATTCCTACGGGAATATTTGAGGAATTTGAGCGGTTTAGCCTCTATCTCTTCATGCAGCGTGCTAATTGGAAGACTAGCTTCAGTTTAATAGGTTTATTGATTGCAGTAGCTATCCTCTTTATCCTCTTTGCAGAAGCCAACAACTTATTCTGGGGTTGATTTGTTTCTATCTCTTGTATCAAAACACCCTAAAACTAGGGAGTAGGGGCTGATTAACCTCCCTTGTCTCCCTTGTCTCCCTTGTCTCCCTTGTCTTGACATCAAGTTAGATGAGCGATCGCTAACTACTTTAGCAAATGCTAAATATTATCAATAATTCAGTGTTCTGAGCGAACTTTAAGTATGGGATTCAATTAAGTTATGTAATTTTTATCAAACTAAATCGAATAATGACACCCCTTCTCCTTTATGATTATGAGAAATTTGTAAGATTTCGTTAAGGAAAGGGAGATTTTGTACTCGTGGCAATTCCTCTTTTAGAATATGCACCCGTTTCTCAAAACCAAAGAGTAGCCGGTTATGAAGTTCCTGGAGATGACCAACCCCGGGTCTACTCTACAGAGAACATACTTTCACCAACAGACTTAGACATTCTGATTGAAGCTGCTTATCGTCAGATTTTCTTCCATGCCTTTGCTGCTGACAGGGAGCGTTTCCTAGAGTCTCAACTTCGCAACGGTCAAATTACTGTACGTGATTTTATTCGTGGCTTGTTGCTATCTAATACATACAAGCGCAGTTTTTACGACCTCAACAATAACTATCGTTTTGTTGAACAGACCGTACAGCGTGTTCTCGGCCGTGATGTTTACGATAACCGGGAAAAACTCGCTTGGTCTATTGTTGTAGCCACCAAGGGTATCAAAGGCTTTATTGATGACCTACTCAATAGTGATGAGTACCTAGCAGCTTTTGGTTACGACATCGTACCTTACCAACGTCGTCGGGTGCTGCCTGGTCGGACAGAAGGTGAACGGCCTTTCAACATCAAATCTCCTCGCTACGATGAATACTATCGTGGTAAGTTTGGTTTCCCCCAAATCATCTGGCAAACTACCGTTCGTACCTATACTCCAGCAGACAAACAGCCAAAAGCAGGTAGTCCCGCTCTATTCTTGCAAATGGCGCAGAGTATCAATGCTAAGGGTAATCCACCTCAGCAGCTGTCTGTAATGAATATTGATATCGAAAAATCAGTTCCTTATCGCAAATAAGCTGATTTGAAAGCACCCCAACTAATTGCAAGCAATATAGTTGGGGATTCTTACAGTAGCGGTAATACGCTTACCAAGTCTAAGAGCGTGAGAAAGGGGGAAAGACCTCGGTCACTGGAACGCACAGGTTACGCCCTGCGGTAAAAAATAAGCCATACAGAGGTGTACGGAAAAGTAATAAACTGTCTGCGGGAGGCGGACGGCTGCGCGGGTTCTCTCCATGAAGAGATAAAGGTAGAAATACCTCCAGACGCTGTGTAAGACCTACCCTTCGGGAAGGCTTCGCCTACATCGGGTTTAGTCCCGAATATCCCTGTGATATCCCCAACGTGGCGACGGCGAATGAGACGCGAAACGTTGATGCTTGTTTCTATGAGCGATACGCTGAGAGCGTTCGCGCTAGCGTTCCCCAGGAAAGCGAGCCGGAGTACTCACTTTTCTAAGATCGCTGTACACTTAATTTCAACAATTAATCCTGGTGTAGATAAAGCCGTGATACCAAACCCCGTCCAAGTAGGAAATTGATTAATAAAATAACGATCTTTTACTTGCATAAATAATGGCAGGTGGGGAATGGTAAACTGTTGTTGAGAAGGTTCACCCAGGGAAACTGGCGTAGTGAGATTTACCCCTGTGACATGGTAAGTAATCATCTCTACTACATCGTCAAAAGTTGCTCCGGCGGCGGAAAGCACTTTTTTGACATTCTCGAAAGTTTGGACAAATTGGGCTTCTACTCCCTCTACTACCTGTAAATTTTCATCCCGTCCTACTTGTCCTGAAATATATAATGTATTGCCTACTTTAATACCAGGACAATAGTGAAACTTTTCATATAAAATTTCCATCCCTTTGGGAATAATCACTTCACGAGTATGAGCCATAGTTTTTTTATCCCCTCTTTGATTATTTGCTAAATTAGCTTTATTATTGCAGTCTGCGTTTAATTTCTTCAGCCAAATTAGTCAATTCTATTTCTACTTGTTCACCTGATTTTAAGTCTTTGAGTGAAGATTTTTGTGTGGCTGCTTCTTCAGAACCAATAATGACACAAAATTGAATGCCTTGCTTATCGGCTAACTGGAATTGTTTACCCAGAGGACGCTTATCAAAGTTAGTGATCACATTAATCCCGGACTGACGGAGATTTTGTGATACTTTTAAGTAAATAGGCATTAAGTCTTCTTGCATATTTACTACCACTACCTGGGCTGGGGTTGGGGGTAAAGTGTTGAGAATGCCTGCCTTGAGTAAGCGACTAATTAAGCGCGTTAACCCAATGGAAATGCCCACACCTGGCATTTTCTCGCCTAAGAACATCCCCACTAATTCCTCATATCTGCCACCAGAACAGATACTACCTAAAGCTTCATGACCGATGAGGGTAGTTTCGTAGACTGTGCCGGTATAGTAGTTTAAACCACGGGCGATCGCTAAATCAATACAAAACCGTTTATCCGGCACTCCCAAATTCCGCACTCCAGTAATTACTGTTGCTAATTCCTGAACACCTAAGCTAAATTGTTCACATTCTGCTAAGGTTTGTGACAGGTGTGTGAGTTTATCTAAAACCTCATCACTGCCGCCATCAATTTTAATGAAATCAATAATTTTTTGTGTCTGCTCTGGATTAATTCCTACTTTCTCTAGCTCTTGTTTAACTTTTATTTCACCAATTTTCTCTAGTTCATCAATAATACTAATACAAGATTTAATTTGAGTTTCTGAGATACCTAAAGATTGAAAAAATCCCGTCAAAACTTTGCGGTTATTGATGCGAATGACAAAATCGCCAATATTAATTGCCTCTAAAATTTCAGTAATAATTGCAGGCATTTGGGCATCATATAATAAGTTAAGTTCACGCCTTCCTACTACGTCAATATCACACTGACGAAATTGGCGAAACCTGCCATCTTTTGCTCTTTCTCCCCGAAATACCACATCCATTTGATACCGAGCAAAGGGAAAGGTTAATTCATTTAAGTGACGAGCAATATAAGCAGCTAGCGGCACAGTTTGATCAAATTTTAAAGCCCTAGCTTCTGAACCTGTTTCCCCAGATTTATCTTTTTCAGCTTGGCGATTTGGTGGCAGAATTGGCTCTATACCATAAATAATATTGTCGCCTTGATTACCTTTAGCTTGTAATACTTCTAACCGTTCAACGGCGGGAGTTTCAATAGGTGTAAATCCATAGCTTTCATAAACTCTACGGATGGTATCTAGTAAATATAATTCCAAGCGTTTTTCACTAGGCAGAAATTCAGGAAAGCCACTAGGAGTAGAAAAGTTTATTTTGTCACCTTTTGCCATGCGTCTACCTTATAAAATCGCAACTTGCAATTATAACTGATATTTTGTACCTATGCGATCGCATTAGCATTGATGCTGGGTTAAATCGCTGTGTAGGCAGGGGGCAGGGGGCAGGGGGAGATACAGAAAACGTGGATAAAGGAAATTGAATAATTTATTTACTCGAAGTCTCTAAATTGTCGTAACCCACCATAATCAAACGGTGCGTTACGCGTTGCTTGAACGCACCCTACAATTTAAGCTGTCTATCAGCATTGATGTTGGGTTTGCTACGCTTAACTCAAGCTATATTTAATGCTGAATATATAGGAATCCGATTTGATTTCTGAAAAAATTTAAGTATATGTAGGGTGTGTTAGGCGTAAGCCGTAACGCACCAAAGGCCTTGTTACTAGGTGCTTTACGCTGTCGCTAACACACCCTACGCTACCTACGTATCTGTTCAAAAATCAAGTAGGAATCCTATAGGTAGCTTTTTATCAAAAGAATCAGGTTGAAAACTAAGTAAAATTGCGGGCGAGAACTCCCCCTGCTCAAATTTTTTTACGAGTCGTGATGCGTAAAGCCCCCAAGATATGAGGTACAAAACCAATAAGTTTTGTGCCTCATACGTCTTTTAAGTGGGGGATATAAGCGAAAGTGCGGGATTTATCCCGCCAGTGTCTTGAAAAGTTTGCTACTGGGAAGCCACTCCGTTGGGCGGCTGTGCCGACTTATAGGAAGTGCCGTGGAAACCCCCTTCCCTACGGGACACTTACGTGAACGCGTAGCGTCTCGTAGAGAAGCCGCAACTTTTCGCTGGCATAGTCTTGAGTTGAGTACAAAATTACTGTAGAATATAGTACATACAAAAAAATATGTATGCACGTAATTGCTGGTTAATTCAGATATGCTTTTGGATTACCATTACATCAGCGAATCAGAAATCATTTCAGCTATTGTGGTGGTGGTGTAATGTACGGTTGCCAGCAAGTTTTAATGAAGCCAAGTAATGAACTTGCTGCAATCCTTGAGTTTATTTGTAGTGAGGCAAATAAACTCACCAATTGCGGCATATATTTAGCAAGACAAGTATTTCTAAAAACTGGTAAAATCATCACTAAATTTGACTTGCATAAAGAATACAAGCAAAATAAACACTTTCAGGCTTTGTATTCACAAGCAGCACAGCAAGTATTAACCACAGTAGGGGAATCATTCCAATCATTCAAACAACTCAGAAAAGCTCACTTTGAAGGTAAGCTAGAGCAAAGACCTAGATTACCTAACTACAGAAAAAAAGGTGGCTTAACTCTAGTCGCTTACCCTAAACAACACTTAAAACTGATTAACGGGCAAATTCGCATACCCTTGGGTAATCTAGTAAAAACTTGGTTTGGTATTGATTCATTTACAATACCAATGCCTAGTAATTTAGATTATCTAAAAATCAAAGAATTACGGATATTGCCCCGTAACGGTTGTTTCTACGCTGAGTTTGTCTACAAGCTAGAAGCATCAAAGCCAAATCTAGACTACACCTTAGCATTGGGGATAGATCATGGTATCGACAATTGGCTAACTTGTATTTCTAATGCAGGAACTAGCTTAATTGTAGATGGTCGCAAAGTTAAAAGCTTAAACCAATGGTACAACAAAGAAGTAGCAAGACTTAAAACCAATCAACCTCAAGGTTTCTGGAGCAAAAAACTTGCACACATCACAGAAAAGCGTAATCGGCAGGTAAGGGATGCAGTAAATAAAGCAGCCAGAATAGTCATCAATCACTGTTTAGAAAACAAGATTGGTAATCTAGTTTTTGGCTGGAATCAACGCCATAAAGACAGTATTGAATTAGGTAAAAGAAATAATCAAACTATTGTCCAGATACCAACTGCAAGGCTGAAACAGAGGATTAAACAACTATGTGAACTGTACAGGATCAAATTTCATGAAGTTGAGGAGAGCTATACTAGTCAAGCGTCGTTTTTGGATGGTGATACAATACCTAAATTCTGCGAAAAACCGGAAGGGGAGCCAGCGCGTTGTGGGGGTTCCCCCCATTGTAGCGACTGGCGTTGGGTATCTTCAGGAAAACGAGTCAAACGTGGTTTGTTTGTCACTGCAACTGGTAAACAAATCTCTGCTGATTTAAACGCCAGTGCCAATATGCTCATTAAAGCATCGACACAGCTAAAACTCAAATTAGATTTAGCCAAGGTTGTTAGGGGGCTTTTGACTGTCCCGCCAAGGATCTTTCTTTGGGAAAAGAACTGTAAAACGCAAAAAGCGACGGTTTTAACCTCGCTTTTTGTAACAGTTTAGATTCCCCGTTGCTTCAGCACGGGGAGTAGTCAATTTAGTCGTTCTTCTTGAATCAGAGTACGTTGGTATATTTGATGATTCTTAAACCAATGCCATGTACGGGCGCGATGGTTATTATCTGGACTAATATAAATCATTTCTGATAAAGATATTCCTGGAATTGTTTTGTAGGAAAAGCACAAAATTATAGTATTGTTATCTACTTCCCAAGCCTTGCCTTCAACCCGTTCTGTATCAAACCAAAGGGCTTGATCATGATATGTTCCAGGAAATTGATGTTCTTCTTGTTTACCATCAGCCCACTTGTAACGATTAATTTGGTAATAGGGATAGGGGCTATTGTCTGGAAATTGACAAGTTAAATGGGATTGATGCTGATCTAGAATTTTTCCTGATGTGTCAACTATAGTATATGTGCCAATCCATTCCCCTTCATGACGGACGAGTACAGGCATTTCTTCACGAATAGACATAATGCAACTCCCATAACTAAGTGGTTTAGTCTGAATTTGACGCAGGAGGCACGAGACTGGATAATTTTAGACTATTTTAAAGTAAAAGCACAGCGATCGCCTGATCTCTCAAGCGACCCACATTTGACAATAGGCTGCATATGCCCAAGATACAACTACACGGGATTGATTTGTTCTACGACATCAAAGGCACAGGAGAACCTTTACTATTCATCTCTGGTTTTTTATGCGATCATTCCTACTGGTCGCTACTTATGCCATCTTTAACTGCCCAGTATCAAGTTATTCGTTTCGATAACCGAGGTATGGGGCGGAGTTCTGCACCAGATAGCCCCTATAGTATTTTAGACATGGCTCATGATACCGCCGCCTTACTTGAGCATCTAGGTATTGATCAAGTACACGTCGCCGGTCATTCTATGGGTGGACAAATTGCCCAAGAACTAGCATTGACTTATCCTCAAACAGTCAAAAGTTTAATCTTACTAGCCTCTCTAGCCAAGGGCGACGAGCGATTTCATAGCATTATTCAAAGTTGGGGAGACTTGGCGCAAAAGGTAGACATGACACTTTTTCAACAACTGATTTTTCCCTGGATGTTTAGCGATAATTTTTATGCCATGCCAGAGATGATAGAACAGCTAATTGAATGGGCTGTGTATTATCCCTTTGCCCCTCAAGTTCATAGCATTTATCATCAAAGCCGAGCTATCCTCGATGGCGATACTACAAATCGTCTACACAATATTCTCTGTCCAACTTTCGTATTAGCAGGTAAGCAAGATATTCTCACCCCAGTTAAATTTTCTCAACAATTAGCCGCAGGTATTCCCGGTGCAAAACTGTCATTTATTGATGGTGGTAGTCATGGTTTTATTATTGAGTCACCAAAAATTGTGGCTACAGCAATACTCAATTTTTTACAGCAGTTGAAAGATGACAGTTGACTGGGCATGGGGCATTGGGCATGGGGCATTGGGCATTGGGCATTGGGCATGGGGCATTGGGCATGGGGCATTGGGCATTGGGGTAAGTATTTCTCCCTTGTCTCCCCCTGCTCCCCTGCTCCCCTGCTCCCCTGCTCCCCTGCTCCCCTGCTCCCCTGCTCCCACACCCCCTACACCCCATTCAAATCAACATTTGTAGGCTTTTATTTAGATTTTTGTCTAAATAATGAACATTTGTAATATTTAAGGTTTTTTTTAGAATTGGTAGCTTAAGATTTTCTTTAGATTCTCGATAGCGTTTTTATGCTTTCACAATAAAGGGAGCGGTTGTCATGAAGGTTTACCCTATAAACGCCAACATATTACGTCAAGTTTGGTCTGTGGTTGAACAAACTCAAAGTACTACACTGCTCAGGCTGAGTGATTCTGATTTGGTTAGCCAGCTATTGACGCAGCTTGATAAGCAACAAACACTGACTACTGAAGAAATTAATTCTGTCAACTCTTATCTATTCTCTCGGACGCATCTCATCCGCGATTTAGCTACTGCAAGGTTAGCATAGTTAGCTTGGTCTGACAAAATCAAATAAATAGTGTGCCATTTGTAATTTAGAACAGGGTGCAATTGTGATTTGTTGCCCTTGATGATGTATAAATATAGCTTGGTTGTTATTGCTACCAAAGCCAGTATCCGGTTGATCTATGGGATTGGCAACAATGGCATCTAATTGTTTACGCTGTAATTTTTCCTTGGCTGGTGTGATAATGTCACCACTTTGGGCGGCGAAACCAATTAATAGTTGATGGGGTTGTTTGAGTTGGGCTAACTCGGCAACGATATCAGGAACAGGTGCTAAAGGTAAAGCTTGGGGAAGCGATCGCTTGGGTAATTTCTCTGGGCTATAATCTTGAGGCTTGACATCAGCGACAGCCGCAGACATCACAATCACATCTGCGCTCGGTAAATATTCCAACATTACCTGCTGCATTTCTGCTGCACTAATTACGGGAATGGCTTGCACTCCTAAAGGTGCATCCCAACTAGCTATACCATGAACTAAAGTTACTTGTGCGCCTCGATGTAAAGCAGCTTGGGCTAGAGCTAGTCCCATTTTCCCGGTTGCAGGATTTCCAATAAATCGCACAGGATCTAAATATTCTCGTGTACCGCCAGCACTAATTAAAACTTGCTTCCCGACTAAATCACGCTCTCCCTTGGTATGTAAGAGGGAATGAATATAACTGACAATTTCGGGAGGTTCTGCCATTCTACCAGCACCGACGCGATCGCAAGCCAATAAACCCGATGCGGTACTCATGCCATGATATCTACTATCTGCCAATAACTGCTGCCAATTTCGCTGCACCGTTAGCTGTTCCCACATATCCGTATTCATTGCTGGTGCTAACAACACCGGACAAGTAGAAGCTAACACAGTATTAGTCAGTAAATTATCTGCCATGCCGTAAGTTAACTTAGCTAATGTATTAGCCGTCAAAGGCGCAATAACTAATAAATCAGCCCATTCTGCCAACTCAATATGTAATGGACGTGAGTGAGTACCTTGCCAAAAATCATCATCCGTATAGGCACGATGGCGGGAGAGAGTAGATAAAGTCAGAGGTGTAATAAATTCCTGCGCCGAACTAGTGAGAATAACTCGAACTTCCACCCCTGCTTTAAACAAAGTCGAAACCACCTCACAAACTTTGTAAGCAGCAATACCACCACCTACACCAATTAAAACCCTAGGTGGGTGATTTTGATTGGGGAGTTGAAGATCAGCCATAGATTTCCATATAAAATGTATTTTCTAAAACTAAGCTTATCAGTAAAATTAACTATTAGCTCTGAAGAAATGCAACGGAACTAATTAGCTGAAAGCTACAAAAAATAAGATAAATAGAACCGTATTAGCAGAAAACAACAAATTAAAATTGACAATAGCAAGATGGCTTTGATACCTTGGAAGCAATTAGTTGCATCTGATTTTGTTAATTGCGTAGCTTGCTTCCCTTGATAGCGGTTATTGCCTTAGCGTACCATTTCGTGGCAGCAAACTAGCAAGAGCGTCTGTCTCCGACACGCTGCGCGAACGTAGAAAAGCGGGGCAGGAGCATCATTGCAAATTGTAAAATCGTCTTCCCTACGTATGTTGCGTGTCTTTTTGACAATAAACATACGTGTAGCAATTTCGCAAAAATGAAGTAATATGTCAGCTAATCTCAGCTGTAATCATTGCTAATAGGCTTTTTATGGCTTAGTTATATTCATCAGGAAATTTTTCTTTCTCAGCATCATGAACGCTTTTCAACCTTCTCCAACCCCGCAACAACCATCGATACAGAAAAAAACTGTCTCTCCTCGGCCAAAACGCCATCTTCGTCAACGATCTTATAAGGTGATGGCTGTAGAGGTTAGTGCTAAGTTAGGGGTTAATTTTGCAATTTCCGCAGTAGCAATATCTGCTTTACTACAACTTGTCCCCCATTATTGGTCACAGCAAGGCAAGTTAAGAGAACTTACTACACAAGTGAAGCAAACAGAAAAACGCGTCGATAGTTTGCAGGCACAATTTACCCGTAATTTTGACCCTCGCCAAACTCAAAGTGTGATGCAGCAACAAACATATAAATTTCAGCCTGGCCAGCGTCCTCTTGTGTTGACCAATCAATATGGGGAAAAAATAGACCTATCAGAGTCTTCACCCTAAGCTAAAGGGTAATTTGTAATTCGTAATTCGTAATACTCGCAAAGCGAGAAGCAAGCTACGTAATTCGTAATAGCCTACGGCAAGGTTTGCGCACGGATGAAGCAAGAATCCTCAGCATGACGGCTGAGGAGTGTCAAAGAATTGGAATTGTTGCTAAATATATAGACTTAGACCTGGGTGCAAATTTCTTAAAGTTAATACATAGGATATGTAGGCAGTAATTCATCTAGCCAAGTTTCTATTTGTAATCTTAAACGATAGCCAGCAACATCTTTGTTATTATTCAAAACAGGTAATTGAGTCAGAGCGCGACGATAATCTGCGATCGCACAATTCCAATCACCCCAAACATGATATGTTCTGCCTCTTTCGGCCCAAATATGCCCTTCTAGTTGACCAAATAGCAGGGCATTCTCAAAATTCTCAATTGCTTGGTCGTATTGTCCTAAATCCCGTAAAGTAATGCCACGGTTAATCCAGGCGCGCACATGGCCAGGGTTAAAATCAATGGCACAATCATAGTCAGCTAGTGCCGCCGCTAATTCCCCACAAGCGGCATAATAATTGGCACGATTATTGTAAGCACTAGCCAAATGGGGATTTAATTGTAGTGCTTGGTTATAGTCAGACAGGGCTTTGTGAATGTCGCCACTTTGGAAGTAAATTAGTCCCCGGTTGTTGTAATCTACCGCATGATGTGGATGGCGTTGGATTAATTCTGTTAAAAGAGCGATCGCTTTAGTATAATTTCCCTGTTGAGCTGACCTCAAAGCGCAAGAACGTAAGTAGCTATCACCATTAGCCCCATTTTCTTTATCAGCAAATGTATTATTGACTACAAATTTGTAAGAATGGTTTTGCTGTTCACCAGAAGCTAAAAAAGATTGGATATTCATGTTTACGCCTAAATGCTCCTTGAGATCAAGTTAGAGTTTTTACTGTCGCGGTAGTTGTAATTATGTGTCAGTTGTATAGGTGTCTATAATTACCTATTTACAGTAACCAAATTACATTTCAGGAACACCATCCAGTAAAAAACACACTCCATACAAACAATTAATGCTTCAACCTAGTTAAAGATACTTCTTCCCCAGGTTAAATTCCTGAAAGATGAAATATTAATCTCTACGAACATTTCAGGACTCAAAGAGACAAATTGGTAAAATGCCAAAGACGGGAGTGGGGCAGGGGAGGCAGGGGGCAGGGGAGCAGGGAGCAGGGGGGCAGGGGGCAGGGAGCAGGGGAGCAGGGGGAGACAAGGGAGACAAGGGAGAAATATTTACCCCAATGCCCAATGCCCAATGCCCGATGCCCCATGCCCGATGCCCCATGCCCCATGCCCCATGCCCCATGCCCAATTCCCAATTCTATTTTTTATAACAACCATGACTTACCAAAATGCACCTGACTTAACATCTGATGATTATGTTGTGATTGGTTTAGCCACCTGCTTTGTTAAGGAAGATGGAGAAATTCATCAAGTTGAGGTGCTAGAACCGATTCCTTCGGCTGCTTTAGAAGCCCTATTAAAAGGTATTCCCACATCTTATAAGTTAGCCTGTGCTACTAATTTAGGCTCGGTTGTCAATGGTGAACAGCCAAATTTCCCAGCAGGTTTTCCTGATTCTGCTCAATTTGCAGATGAATTTGTCTCACGGGCTTTTGCGGCTGCTCGGACTTACAAGCGGCGTGAAACTGCACAGGCTTTGATTCCTCTGGGTACAACCTACACTGATTTACAATATTCTGTAGATCGCAAGCGGATACTAAACGCTACTAGATTGGTCACAAAAGAAGATAACGTTAAACAGCATTCTCACACTCATCAAGTTCTTTAATCTCAGGTAGTTATGTTAAAACTGTATGGCGGGGTTCGCAGTCGCGCTACCATCGTGCAATGGTATTTAGAGGAACTGGAAGTTCCCTATGAGTATGTACTGTTAGATATGCAGGCGGGAGAACATCGCCAGCCTGCATTTTTGCAAATTAACCCCTTTGGTAAAGTCCCTGCAATTGTAGATGGAGACTTGCAGCTATGGGAATCGGGGGCGATTTTGCTTTATCTTGCTGATAAGTATGGCAAACACCCAGTTTCGCTACAGGAACAAGCGATCATTGATCAATGGGTACTCTTTGCAAATGCTACTTTGGGAAATGGTATCTTTATTGAAGCTAACCGTGAACGAGAAATGTCTCGGTTATTGAGTCCTTTAAATGAGATTTTTTCTCGACAAACTTTTTTACTAGGAGATGAATTTAGCGTTGCTGATGTGGCAGTGGGTTCTATTTTGGCTTATATTCCCCTACTGCTGAAGCTAGATTTGAGTGCTTACCCAGATGTGGAAGAGTATATCCAACGCATGACAGCAAGACCAGCATATCAAAAGGCAATGGGATCGAGGGGTAATTCGTAATTCGTAATGGGCTTCTCTCCGAGACGCTAACGCGAACGCCCCGCTACGCTAACGTAATTCGTAATTCGTAATACCCTACGGGTACTCTGCGAGAACGCCTTTGGCGAACGCGTAGCGTTCTCGGAGAGTAGCAAGCTACGTAATGGGCTGCGCCCCGCTACGCTAACGTAATTACGTCTAATGTTAATTCAAATTTTGCGAATACCTAGATATTTGTAGGGGCGGGTTCACCGAGATCAAAAGTTAATCATGAATGATTTTTGTTAACCCGCCCCTACTATTGATTGGAGAAATTTTTATAACAATTATTCTGGTAATCTAGTTGAGTGCAGAACATTAGATTACCAGAATTAAATTTATTGGTTATGCAACTAACCCAGAGCGTAAAGCTCTGACAGCCGCTTGGGTACGATCATCAGCACAGAGTTTATTGAGAATATTACGAACGTGGGTTTTAACTGTGCCAACGGTAATATAGAGTTTTTCGGCAATTTGTCCGTTACTGCAACCAGCGACAATTAATTCTAAAATTTCTAACTCCCGTTGGGTGAGTGGATAAGTTTCTAAAACTTGTTCGTATTCTGAGGGTAAGGCTTCAATTTTAACTGTTTTTGGCTGGTCAGATGATGGGGTTTCTACAGGGATGCCTTGGCGCATTTTCTGTAATACTACATTAGCGATCGCTGGATCGATCCAAGAGTTGCCAGCATAAGTTGCTTGTATGGCCTCTGTTAATTTACTAATGCTGGTTTCTTTCATGTAATAAGAGTCTGCACCTGCGGCAAAGGCTGCTAGAACTGCATCCTCGGTATGATCCATTGTTAAGATCAATATCTTAGTATTTGTTTGTCCACTGTCAACTTGATAGCGTCTAAACTTACGGGTGAGTTCAATGCCATCCATATCAGGTAAACCAATATCTACCACGGCAACATCTGGCTTGGCTGTTTCCAAAAGTTTTAGTCCTTGAGTTGCATTAGCAGCTTCACCAATGACTTTCAACCCTCCGTGAGACTGCAATGCAGCTCTTAACCCCATCCTTGTTAAGTCATGGTCTTCAATTAAAATAATGCTAATTTCATTCATTGCTACACCCGCTATTTTTTCATTGCAGCTTGCAAACTAAATTTTTTTGTTGTTTCTAATTTGCTTTTCTAGAGTTTTCCAAACCAAAGATAGATGATCTGTGTATCTGTCTGCATCCACCGATAGAAATAATCACTACAATCTTTTTTCAGGCTTGATTTACCTCAAAATCATGCCTGGGATATATTAATTTTATGGAGAAAAATCTAAAATCAGCTGTCGGGCATCTCAGCTACACACATTTGACTGTTGACTATTGACTGTTAACCGTTAGCCATCAACAATCTTCATGAATGATATATTGATATATTATGGGAAATTTTAGGCAGCAATCAATTAGTAGATATTTATTACAACAGATTCGATGTTGATGAGGTAGAGCAACTGATTGAAAAAAGTAATGAATAATGAGTAAGAGATTTAGTTATTACTTATTACTTATTACTCATGGTGTACCTCACTTACTTCAAAAGTGCTGTAAGTTGATTGTGATTTTTGTCAAGTCTTACATCCCGCGATCGCCAAGAAAATACGGCAATTAATTTAGCGATCGCTAACCACTTTATCTTACTATATCCATCAAGGTAGTTAGCTACACCTACAACAAGCGATCGCAACAGTCCAATACCTCAAGTTCATGGTAAACAATGTTTATCTCCAACTCTCACCAATGGGTGAGGACTTGTGTTAACTCATTCTTTTACAATTGTAATGAAGGTTAACAAAGTATTTTAATTTACTTTGCAGTTTGATTGGTGGTATTCAGCAATTGCTAGTTTACTAAAATTGTTGATTTATCATTAGTGACTCAACAATACTACATTTTCAACATAAAGTATACACACAAAGTAAATAAATATAATTTTAGCAAAGGATCATGAAATCAATACAATTAATGTCAAAGAACGTTAAAAAAGATTTATATCCCCATCTCATGTATCGGGATAGTAGCAGAGAGCTAACAGCCAGTCATTAATGTTGTGCGGAAATGATACTGATTTATCGAAGTTGATAGATTACTTCAGCTAAAAGCTCAATATCTATCATTCACCAAGTATCAATTACTAAAAACCTCAGCAACATTTAAAATTATTCAGCTTGATAGATTACAACAAGTATGTTTAACACCAACCTGTATTTGACAGCGAAAATAAAAACCAATGAAAGAAACGCTGAGAATTTTGGTTGTAGATGATGATGAGTTAGAACGCAGGACAGTCTATTTAGCCCTCACCCAAGCAGGTGTAAAAATAGAATTGTCTGAGGTAGGTGATGCTAAAACAGCAATCTCTACCTTAAGGAATAGTACTTATGATTGCATTTTCTTAGATGATGATTTACCAGACGAAGATAGTTTAAGCTTAATTCAAAAGCTACGTGCTTTGGAAATTAAAGTTCCCCTAGTATTGATCACACAACAAGTAGATGAACAAGCTGCTGTTGAATTGATCCAAGCTGGGGCTACTGATTATCTTGTCAAGTCAAGGTTATCATCAACAACCTTGACACAAGTTTTACGCCATGCTATGCGGGTTTACCAAGTAGAAATGCAAGCAGCTTTAGTACATCAACAACTCAAAGAAAGTCATGAGCAACTATTAAGAAAAAATCAAGAGCTAGAGAGACAACGAGAGCAAATTCAACTACAAAATTTTAAACTGTTAGAAGCATCGCGGCTAAAATCTCAGTTTTTAGCTACCATATCTCATGAATTGCGAACACCAATGAATGCCATTATTGGTTTTGCTCAAATATTGTTGCGTCCTAAATTTGGTAAGCTTACACATCAGCAAGCGGATATGGTAGAACGTATCCTCAATAATGGTAAGCATTTGCTGATGTTAGTCAATGAAGTTCTGGACTTTTCTAAGTTGGAAGAAGGTAGATTGGCACTCGAACCAGAATTATTTGATTTAGTTAAAGTTACTCAGAACGCAGTTACACAGATGCGTTCTTTAGCTGAAGCAAAAAAGTTGTCTTTGATACTAAAAATAGATATAGTCAACCCTGTAGTATTTAATGATCCTGCCAGAGTCAAACAGATATTATTGAATTTATTATCTAATTCGATTAAGTTTACTGAATCTGGTAAGATTTGGGTAGAAGTAAAAGAGCTAGGGGACAATCGAGTAGCGATCGCTGTTCGAGATACAGGTATAGGAATATCTTCCCAAGACTTTCAGCATATTTTTGAAGCCTTCCGACAAGTTGATCAAAGTATCACCAGGAAATATCCAGGTACAGGTTTGGGTTTAGCAATTATCAACTCTTTAGTCAAAATGATGGGCGGTAAAATATTTCTGGAAAGTGAGGTAGGAGTAGGTTCATTGTTTAAAATTGAACTGCCCAGACGAATATCATTATCTCCCTCAACTAAAACATCTGGCACTGTAGAGTTTGATGGCCAAGGAATTTTATCTTCGTCTCAAATCTCACACCCATCTAATACTCAATCTACTCAAGCATCTATGAGGTTTCCTCACATTAAACTATAAAATTTATTAACCAGTTGATTATCATGTCTGTTGTAGAAAATCCTAAAATTGATCGAATTTTGGCTGTTGATGATACTAGAGATAATCTCGTTTTAGTAGAGACTATTCTCGAAAGTGAAGGCTATGAAATTGACTTAGTAACAGATGGATTATCAGCTTTAGAAAAAGTGGCTAAATCTCCACCTGATCTGATTTTGCTAGATGTGATGATGCCAGGAATGGATGGTTATGAAGTTACACGACGCATCCGTCAAAATCCTGAAATTAACTATATTCCGATTTTGTTGATTACCGCCTTTCATGAATCGAGTGTTGTGGAAGGTTTAGATGCAGGTGCAGATGATTTTATTCGGAAACCATTTGATACAGATGAACTATTAGCAAGAGTGCGATCGCTTCTGCGCCTCAAGCATAGTCTCGACGAACAACGGAAAATGGCGCGTCAACGGGAAGACTTTGTGTCTCGGTTAACTCACGATTTACGCACCCCTTTAGTAGCAGCAGATCGGATGCTGGGTTTATTTGAGCAAGAAACCTTTTGTAAAATTTCCTCAGAAATGAAAGAAGCGATCGCTGTGATGATTCGCAGTAATCAAAATCTCATGCAAATGGTCAACACCCTTCTAGAAGTTTACCGCTTCGAGGCAGGTAAAAAAACCTTGAATTATGAAAGCTGCAATCTTGCAGAAATCGCCGCCGAAGTAGTCAGCGAACTCATCCCGCTAGCCAAGGAAAAAAATATTAGTCTGAAACTAGACACCAGTAACCTCAATCATCTAGAGGATAAACCTGGTGTAGTCATGGGCGATGCCTTAGAATTACGGCGTGTGTTAAATAACTTAGTTGGGAATGCAATTAAATTTACCGACACAGGCGGCGTTAGTCTAAGTATTTGGGAAACCAATCACAATTGGGTAAATATCCAAGTAGAAGATACAGGTTATGGAATTGCTCCTGAAGATCAAGCTACTATTTTCGAGCGATTTCGCCAAGGCAGAAATAAAAGATCAGGTAGTGGTTTAGGACTACATTTATCCAGTCGGATTATCGAAGCACACGAAGGCACAATTAGCCTCACATCCGAACTTGGCAGAGGTAGTAAATTCACTATTCAACTACCAAAGAATTTGCATTAGTTAATACGGTTTTGGTTTCATCATCGGTGAATTAAATTAAATAAGTAATGAGTAATGAGTAATGAGTAATGAGTAATGAGAGCCTATTTATAAAGTAAATATTAAGTAGGGTGTGTTACGGCAGTGTAAGGATTTGAGTATGAGCGAAACTATGAATTGCCGTAACGCACCATAATCACACGGTGCGTTACGCGTTGCTCTAACGCACCCTACAATTTAAGCTTTACTTTATAAATCATCTCTGAGTAATGAGTAATGAGTAATGAGTAATATAGCGTTTCCTAGTCTGCTGAGGTACAAATTTATCCGCGTACCCTGCGGGTACTCCTACGGAGAACTCGTAGAGTAGCAAGCTATATCTGTGTCCATCTGCGTTTAATTTTTTCGTTTGTACTTCACTAGGGTAACAAAGGCTATAAGTAATGAGTAATGAGAATCAGTAATCAGTAAATACCCATTACTTATTAGGGGTTTAGGGTAGACAAAGTAGAGAAGAACTCATTCCCCCTGCCCCCTGCCCCCTGCTCCCTGCTCCCTGCCCCTTACTCCTGGCATAGCTGATAAGCTGAAGAAAATTGAAATTTACCGCAAAGCAAGCGGCGAATTACTGCCTCTAGATCCTCAATCATGTAGGGTTTACAGAGGTATTCGTCAAATCCCGCCTTGAGAATGCGTTTTTCATCTTGTCTATCAGCCAAAGCTGTCACAGCTACTACCGGAATTGCACAAGTTAGCGGTTCTTGTTTGAGATAACTGATCAAATCAATTCCGTTCAGGCTAGGTAACAAGATATCTAACATAATTAAGTCTGGCTGATACTCTTTTGCTACTAGTAGAGTATTTGCACTATCCTTTTGACAAATAAATCTACACCCTAGCGACTCAAGAGCATAACTAATTAGCAGTAAACTGTCATCATGGTCTTCCACCGCTAAAATCAACGGCTGTTGAAAGTTGCGTGTCTTATGATCACTCATGAATGATTTTGCCAGATACATTTTTAGAAGATTCCATGCACATTTGTTGTCATTTGTTAATAAACAAGGTATCTCACCCAAAAATCAAAAAATCACAATATTAGCCTCCCACTAGTTGGGTTAGGTGCTAGCACAAAATAAAATCAAAACTTTCCTTTTATCTGTCACCTCTGTCTCTTGAAAACTCATTCAAGCTTGTTTCATATTTTGCTCTCACGCAGCTAAACATCTTTGTTAATAGAACTAACTTGAGTAAAAGAAAGATAAATTTGATAGGTTTAGCAGACACTTATTGATTATACGCAAGATAATAAAATATTTTTTGCGTAACTTCATCATAACTTAATATACATAGTTACGTTTTGCAGTATAATCCCTGGTGCTATTTGTTTCAGTAGATGTAAAGATACATTTTTATAAGTGGAGGCTCTAAATTAAACTGTATTAAATTCGTAAAAACCTACTGAGGATACGCGGTTCAACAAGGCTACTTAACGGGATGTGCAAATTATTATTAAAACCCCTCTCCAAAGACGCGGAGCGGCTAATCTTAGAGTACCTCTCCCCTACCAATGTAGAGACGTTTCATGAAACGTCTCTACATATTCCCTCTTCCCTTGTAGGGAAGGGGCTGGGGG
Source organism: Trichormus sp. (assembly GCA_050633005.1). Taxonomy (GTDB): domain Bacteria; phylum Cyanobacteriota; class Cyanobacteriia; order Cyanobacteriales; family Nostocaceae; genus Trichormus. The sequence goes on from JBODRP010000015.1 coordinate 24,677, forward strand.
TTAGGTTTGAAAGAAAGTTGCACACGGCGTTACTTACTTATCTGTTCAAAAATTCAATAGGATTCCTATAGTTTTGTTAAGTTATATCGTTAATCGATTTTTCTGTATTACTTGTAGTACAATAAGGATTATGCAGTACAATACCCAAAATTTATTAATAATTGAAATGCCCACAATAGTCAGCGATCGCAGATAATATCCCTGTTAATAAATTAGTTTTCAATGTCTTTTAACATCACATAGTAGCCATATAGACTGAGGTTGTGTAATATATTATAGATATTGCTTACTGAATAAAAATCCAACCTATAAATTTTGTTATTCTCAGGACTTATCCAAACCTAATGTATCTTCGTTATTGTGATGCTAGAGAAGAAATTTTAAGACCTTGATTTTACTATGATTTTACTAGTGAATGCCTAAGACTTAGTTTGCTATCTGTTTTTATTAGAATATTTTCTCTCAACTTCTTTTTGATATAAAATATGGAATTTGATTATTTTAGTAGTCACGAAAGCGCACCAAAAAATCAAAATAGTCAAAGCTTACTTGCCAGTGGGTGGCGACCATTAAACCGGGAATTAAACTGGCAATTTTTATGGCAAATATTACAGAATGATAGCAGAGAGTTCACGCAAAAAACCTTAAATTTAACCAGTGGCATAGCAGAAATTTTAGGCAGAAATAACTATACTTGGTGGGCTAATATTTTAAGTTTAGCCTCAGAGAATGCCCGCTATGAGATAGAAAAGTTTTGGCACTATATCACACCTGATCCTCAATCACCAGACTATCGTTATAAAGATGTTTTAAACACAGAAACACCCATATTACAATTTGTCAGTCGCAATAGCATTCCCATTGATTATGTCTTAAACCGACTACAAGAAATTACAGTATTACGAGTTTTAAATGTCTTGGGTCGTCCTGATATGATTACCCAATATTATCTAGAAAGAAATTTTTATTATCCTGTAGAAAAATTTGTTACTTGGGAACGTATCGATGTTTTAAATACGGTTTATGCCTATTGGTCAAAAGAGGATATTTGGCTACAAGTGGAAGCCTACGATCGCGGACGGCGACAGTATACTATCATGTCTAAGGACATATCGCCATTAATTAACAAAGCTACCTATGACTTAGCAGTGATGCTGAGTGGGTATCAAAGCCGGGTAGGTAAAGTCCATAGCCAATTCCCAATTCGCACTTTCCCCTCAGATATTCAAAGCTTCACAGATGCAGTTCAGCAAGCTGTTCTTAACCAAAACCAGTTAGCCGTGGTAGTTAACGGCGAACCAGGTACAGGTAAAACTGCTTGGACACAAGCCGTAGCCAAAGAAATTCTAGTGCCTTTAGGGTTTGTCATTTTTATTTTAGATCATGATGCGATCGCTAACTTTGTCCCCCCCACATATTTAGAGAAAATTTGTATCATCATCAACGAAGCCGACAACCTAGCCCAAAACCGCGCCTCAGAAGTCGCCCAATACAACAACAAAACAGAACATATTTTGAGTTTATTAGATGGCACTTTATATCAAAGCGTCATTGACGATAGCGGGATTCAAATTAAGCAACGATTAGTTGTTTTAATGACTTGTAATACTACAGAAAGACTAGATCCAGCCATGCTCAGGAAAGGTAGAGTAGATTTAATGTATGAATTTACTCAAAAGTTTGTTTAGAGGGTGTTTGAAAAGTCGAAAAGTATACTAGAAACCCCTCTCCAAACCTCTCCCCGAAAGGTCGATAGGCTTTGAAACCCCCATTCCCTTGTAGGGAAGGGGGGCTAGGGGGGTTAGGTTTTTAAGATTTTGCTGTTAGGAATGATACTTTTGAAACATCCTGTTAGAGCAGAGGAGTAGGAGGCAGGGGGCAGGGGGCAGGGAGCAGGGGGGGACAAGGAAGCACAGGAGATTTTACCCCGATGCCCAATTCCCAATGCTAAACTAGTCTAAAACGCAATATTTCAGTTTATGTATTTTTGAGGGCGAACGATGGGACTCGAACCCACGGATGGTGGTACCACAAACCACTGCCTTAACCACTTGGCTACGCTCGCCATCTGACATTCGCTATTATAGCACTGATTTTGTAAATTTATCAAGATATTTTTTGAAAGGAACGGACTTAATTAATTTCTAGTCAGGGGAACTTAATCAATATCGAAGGAGTTAACACCGATAAATATGAAGTTATGGAATATTTTGGTTTCCGTCGGTTCTATAGGGTTAGCGGCTGTGTTGGGGGTAGTTATGGCAAATACCAACCCCAGCCAGGGGGCTTATGAGGAGTATGCGGTACAGCAACTAACGTCATACCTAAAGAAAGATGTCTGCAATCAAACCACAAAACTCATAGAGAAGTTAATCAATACTAACTGTGACAAATTGATAGATTCTGCGAACCCCCAAATGCGTCAACTTCTTGCACTCACTACTGAGCGGCAAGATTTATTTTTCTTTAGTGTGTATCGGACAGAATTAAAAGTGAATCAGTGGATACCTTCTTACAGATTTGAAACAGTAGGTGCATTTAATAATTTTTATACGTACACTGCCGAGCAGCAATAAGAAGGGTTAGGTGACACAGAACAACGATTTGGGAATGATAGGGTAAGCCCTGGAAAATTGTTGGTGATGAAACTCTGTCCTCATGTTGGCTGTTTATATTCCCAAAACCCTGATACAGCTACAGCTTGTCTCAAATGTGGTGAACAACTTTTACTGCATAATCGTTATCATTTATTGCGGTGCATCGGTCAGGGTGGGTTTGGTGTGACATTTTTAGCGGTAGATGAGCAATTACCGGCAAAGCCTAAATGTGTCATTAAACAATTTCATTTTCCTGCCCAGTATGGTCGCAATTGTCATCAAGCGGTGAAATTATTCCGTCAAGAAGCGGTGCGTTTAGATGAGTTAAAGCATCCACAAATACCAAAATTGTTGGGTTACTTTGAACAGGGGCATCAACTGTATTTAGTGGAAGAATGGATACAGGGACAGACTCTCAAAGAGGAATTGCAACAAAATGGAGTCTTTAATGAACAACAAATTCAACAACTCCTGCAAGACTTATTACCAGTGTTGCAATTTATCCACGACAAGCAAATCATTCACCGGGACATTAAGCCAGCTAATATCATCCGCAGTGCTACCACAGGGAAGTTATTTTTAATTGATTTTGGGGTTGCTAAACATATCACTGCTACAGCTTTACTACAAACAGGTACTACCATAGGCAGCCCCGAATATATGCCTCCTGAACAAACTAGGGGTAAAGCACTACCAGCCAGTGATCTGTATAGTTTAGGTGTGACTTGCATTCATTTATTAACGGACATTTCCCCCTTTGATTTATTTGATGTGAGTTGCGATCGCTGGGTGTGGCGTGATTATCTATTATCAGGGAACACTATCAGCCAAAAACTCGGCGAAATTCTCAACCAATTGCTACAAAACGCCCTTTCGCAACGCTACAAATCTGCAACTGAAGTTTTACAAGCTCTCAATTCCTGTTCTGGAAATGTTAAACAACAGTCAATTAACACCCTCATCTCTGAGGTAGGAGTTGACTACCATAAACTGCGAGACTTACTGGCTCTCAAACAATGGCAACTTGCAGACCAAGAAACTTGGGTGGTGATGTGTCAGGCTTTATCTAAGCCGATAGGCAGTTATTTCTTTATGAGTGATATTGCTAAGTTACCTACTGAGGACTTACAAATTATTGACCAGTTGTGGCTAAAGTACAGTCAAGAGCGTTTTGGTTTTAGTGTCCAGAAGCGAATTTATGAAAGTGTTGAGTGTGATTATGTCAGGTTTTGTGGGGCGGTGGGTTGGCATTTATATAATTCTAATTCTCCCCCTAGTTGGCAATTTCCTTTTTATCAGTCACTGCCAGAGGGGAATTTTCCTTCACGGGTTTGGGCTGGTGGTACTCAGTGGTGGCGACATATAGAGGCGGTGGGGGCGAGGTTGGGGGAAGTTTAAACGCAGAGGGGCGCGGAGGTAAACGCAGAGGGGCGCGGAGAATTTCAACTCTGACTCTCTATGTCTGTGCGTGACATAAATTTTTACCTAATATTCTGTACGATAGTAACAACAGCCACCAAAAGTTCTTTTTTGAATTTTGAATTTTGAATTTTGAATTTATGTGTTCTGCCTACTTGCTGGTATCTCACGGAAGCCGCGATCCTCGTCCTGAAATTGCTATGCAGCAACTCGCCGTATTGGTGGCTGATAAGTTGCAAATACCAGAAAAGTTTGTGGGTACAGCCTGTTTAGAAGTTAGTCCTGAGCCTTTACATGAGCAGATTCGAGAGTTTGCCCAAGGTGTTATGTTATTGGGATGTCGTCGGCTGCAAATTCTTCCTATATTTCTTTTACCGGGTGTCCATGTGATGACGGATATTCCGGCTGAGGTAGGACTAGCAAAACAAGCTTTGGGGGAAGATATCACAATTGACTTACAACCATATTTAGGAAGTCACCCCAATTTACAGAGGTTTTTGCAACAGCAACTAGCTACTATCAAAGCCGATGCAGGTATTTTGTTATCTCATGGTAGCCGTCGTCCTGGTTCACAACAGTCTGTAGAAACTATGGCGGCGAATTTGGGAATAGTTACTGCTTATTGGTCTATTGCACCAACCTTAGAATCACGGATACAAGAGTTAGTCGGTTTTGGTAAGCAAGTAATTGCAATTTTGCCATATTTTCTATTCCCTGGTGGCATAACTGATGCGATCGCTCAAGCCGTTGACGAGTTAAAATTACAATTCCCTGGGGTGAATTTTTACCTAGCTGCACCTCTAGGGGCAACTGACGAATTAGCTAATTTGATTGGGGATTTAATTCACGCATGAACCGCACAGACAATGAAGCACAACACAGTTTAGGCAAAGTATATTTAGTCGGTGCGGGGCCTGGAGATCCAGGACTGATGACGCTTAAGGGTAAGGGTGTTTTAGAATGTGCTGATGTGGTGATTTATGATGCCTTGGTGAGTCCAGCGATTTTAGCGATGATTAATCCCCAAGCCGAGCAAATTAACGCCGGGAAGCGACGGGGAAGACATTCACTTTTACAGGACGAAACCACCCAACTTTTAATAGAGAAAGCACGGGAACACGCCGTTATTGTGCGTCTTAAAGGTGGTGATCCTTTTATTTTTGGTCGCGGTGGGGAAGAAATGGCTGATTTAGTCGCAGCAGGTATTCCAGTTGAAGTTGTGCCAGGAATTACATCGGGTATCGCTGCTCCAGCCTATGCAGGTATACCTTTAACCCATAGACTGTATAGCTCATCGGTTACTTTTGTAACTGGACACGAAGCCGCAGGTAAGTATAAACCGAAAGTAAATTGGCAAGCGATCGCTCATGGTTCTGAGACAATTGTAATTTACATGGGGATTCACAATCTACCTTACATTGTGGAAGAATTAACCCAAGCTGGATTGAGTTCAGAAACACCAATAGCCTTAGTTCGTTGGGGGACACGTCCCGAACAGGAAGAGTTAATTGGGGACTTGAGCAATATTGTACAACTAGTAGAGAATACAGGATTTGAAGCTCCTGCGATCGCTGTTATTGGTTCAGTAGTCAATCTGCACAGTATTTTATCTAATTGTCGCCCTGTTTGATAGTTGTTGTCTTGTAGGGTGGGCATCTTGCCCGCCCAAAAATACCAATAACATAGGACTTACGCAACTGGCATATTTTTTCTGTAGGGGAGGCAAAAAGCGGTGTGGATTTTCCTCCCCACCGAACTTCAGATGCCTGCGGCAAGCCGCTAAAGCGTCTACGGCGGAAGCCGCCGCTCTGAGTTCTCGCTTTATTGCCGTTGCGTGACGCAGCAAAAATATTTGAACGTAGTCATAAGACTTATAGCGTCACGCACCAACCACCAATTGTGACACTTGCGTAAGTCCTGGAAGAATTAAACAATATGTTTAAAAATAACTTTGAGTAAGTCACCATGTGTAAACGGTTTAATTAAATATCCCGATGCTCCAACAATTTTAGCTCTAGCTCGATTAATTAAACTTGCCTTTGCAGTCATCATAATCACAGGTGTATTCTTAAAATAAGAATGTTTACGCAATAAAGAACATAACTCATAGCCATCTAAATCAGGCAAATCAACATCTAATAAAATGATGTCTGGTTTTGTGTGCAGAATTTCCATTAAAGCTTTTAAGGAATCTGTAGCGGCAATAATAGAAAAAATTTGTTCATCTAAAAAACTCTTAATACTATTTAATATAATTAAATTATCATCAATACAAAATATTTTATAAATTTTTCTCTCAACCTCATTTGATAAAACTTGCTGATAACCATGATTAACATTCAAAGGCTGAGATGGATAGCGTTTAGTATCGATTTTCGGTAATCGTGGCTCAGGTCTGGGTTTAGTATAACTCTGATATTGTGATCTATGATTAACTGTTGACTGCATATTATTTTGATATTGGGATGTTTGAATCACATCGCTTTCTGTTTTATATCCGTCGTAATCGTGTCCCCTTTGTTGAGACTGTTCTACTAATAAGCGCAAATTTAAATAACAAAACTTCGGTAAGTCATCTAAAAAACTTTCGGGAATAAATTCATAACTACCTTCTTCTAACAGGAGAAATGTCTGTAAAACCTCTAAAGCCAAATGTTCTATGAGGATAGCTGCTTGTGAGGAAGTGATATATTTTTGATTGACTAACCAACAAATAGCCAAATAATCTGGATTGGGAATAGATTGATTATCAGCACCAGTCTCAAATATTATTCGTAACTGATCATTAATTTCTGTAGGTAAGGTGTTAATTTCCTGACTGAGACTCTGTAAATGTCGATAAAGCGGCTCAAACATTCTTTCTGAGTAGCAGGCATAAATTAGTCTACCCTCATCTACATATATTGACCAAGCACCCGATGTGCTGAACACCTGCAAACAGCCAGTTACAGTCTTACCAGTAATTTTCTTTAAAAGTGATAGTGGTTGTATTTTCTGGAAAAATCTGTATCTACTAATAGGCAGTGTTTTCATGGGTGGCACTCAGCGAAAAATTTAATATTATAGAAATATGAACTAATGGCAAATTTTGCCGGACGTTTAAGGTATCTTTTTATAACTGCGATCGCTCAACTGATTAAGCAGGTAAAATTTTAGTCAGCACAATCGTTTGCGGCTCAGAATTTACTAATCTGTATGAGCCACACAGCACTAACTTATGTCAATGCAATTTACCTTGAAAGTAATTGCATCCCCATATTAAACAGCAAAACAATCACTGATTACCAGGAAGAATCTTCCCAAAAATCAGCTATTTTTTCTGTATCTTTCGTTAATCTAACTAATCTAACAGTACAGCAATTCTTTAAATTAGAGATATTGGCTCAAACCCATCAGTAGCAAAAATCTATTGTCTTACTTAATGACGTAAGTATAAATGAACTAAAATAAAGGTTTTTAAGCATAATATCTAAAATACGTAAGTATATAAGAATACGCAAAATATCCTGTCTCTTAAGAAACACATTGCGTGGGGTCAGAAATAGGAATGAGTTCCAAGCCAAAAGCCTGAGCTTTTTTCTTGAGGTTTTTGAGTATCCGTTCTCGATACTGTTGTTCTTTACCAACTTGACTTCAAAACCCCGGCTTTCTAACACTTGAAACACAGGTATCCAATATACCCCTGTTGATTCCATTGCTACGGTTTCAATCCCACACTGCTTTAACCAATCAGCGTAATAAAATTACATCAATTTTTCTTGGTGCAAGATGTGAGACTCCCACGGGCGCGATCGCACGCTCCCGCAAAATATGAAACAAGCACATTTTACCGATACTTCTCAAAGCTTTACTGTATGAGGGTTTTAAAATGTGCAAGTTAAGAGAAATGCGGGTTTAGAGGCGATTGTCGCCACTTGAACTTTCTGTGAGTACATCCCATATTCTTAGTTAATCATAGCAAGTAGCTTATTCGCATTATCAACATCAGCAATATTTACCACAAAGCACTTAGTATTGAACGATGACTCAACAGCATCAACTATCTCGTCAAGGCAATGTAAGTAACTCGTGGGGAAAATTTATAAGTATGTAACAAACAATTAAGCAGAAGAATTAGAGTTAAATCTGATACGTTGTAAGTAGAACGAGTTGAAAAAAGCAAACTGTGTTAAGTAATGTAAAAATACTAAGATTGAGTTTGTAGTAAGGACTTTAGTCCTTATTTGAAAACTAAAGTTCTCACTACAAACCTTTAATTATTTACCTCATTCTACTTAGATTATTTTTACCGCTTGCAGAATCAAAACTTAATGGTGAACAATTTCTTTTTACAAGTTGAAGAAGATAACCCACGGCTTGACCGTTATTTAGCTGAGGAGTTACCAGATTTATCTCGTTCTCGGATTCAACAGTTAATTGAACAAAGTAAAGTCCAAATTAATGGTAATATCTGCACATCTAAAAAGGTAAATGTGAAGATAGGCGATCGCATCACCCTAGAAATTCCCGAAGCTCAACCATTAGCACTCAAAGCCGAAAATATCCCCCTAGATATTCTCTACGAAGATGAGCAATTACTCATTCTCAACAAACCAGCCGGTTTAGTCGTTCATCCCGCCCCTGGTCATCCTGATGGTACATTAGTCAATGCTTTACTCGCCCATTGTCCCTATCTTCCCGGTATCGGAGGTGTACAAAGACCGGGAATAGTCCATCGTTTAGATAAAGATACCACAGGAGCAATAGCGATCGCTAAAACTGATCTTGCCTATCAACACCTACAAGCACAACTCCAAGCCAAAACCGCACGCCGAGAATATTTAGGTGTAGTTTATGGCGCGCCAAAAACTAGCAGTGGCACTGTAGATTTACCCATCGGTCGTCATCCCCAAGACCGCAAAAAAATGGCCGTTGTCCCAGTAGAACAAGGGGGAAGAACAGCTATCACCCATTGGCAAATACAAGAACGTCTCGGTAACTATACATTAATTCATTTTCAACTCGAAACCGGACGCACACATCAAATTCGTGTCCACAGTGCTAAAATCGGTCATCCGATAGTTGGCGACCCCCTCTATGCTTCTGGTCGTTCTATAGGAGTAAATTTACCAGGTCAAGCACTCCACGCTTGGCGGTTAAGGTTACAGCATCCCATTTCCCAAGAATGGATAGAAGTCACAGCACCCCCTCCACCAACTTTTACAACTCTATTACAAGTTCTTAGACGCAGATAAATTTAATTCGTAATTCGTAATTCGTAATGGACTAACGTCCCGCTACGCTAACGTAATTCGTAATTTTTAATACTCGCAAAGCGAGTTCGCGGAGCGTTACGCAGTCAAGCAAGCTACGTAATTCCTAACGATGCTCCCCCCCGCTACGCTTTAAGCGCAGCTATGCCAAACGAAAGAATAATCGTTTTACTAACCCCTACACCCCTACACTCTGTCACCTAATTGTGCGTAATTGTTTTGATTCCGCTATATTGAAGATATTTAGATTTTCCCTGATACCGAAAAATGCCAGCAAGGTTGCAAATAAAAGCTGAAGATTGCTCCCCTCTAGGACAATACATTCTTCAATACTTGGAAGAACAGGGTATCAGTATGAACCGTCTGGCTGATTTATCTGGTGTTCCTCAACCCCGACTCAGAGGTGCTTGCTTTAAAGGAACTTGTCCTACACCAGAAACCTTAAGAAAACTGGCTAGAGTCATGGGTAAACATCACCTAGAGCTTTATACGCTAGCCTACGAAGCCAGAATTGAGAAGCTTCCCGAAGATGCAGATGATACTTCTCTAGATATATTAATGCGCGACCTGTTTGAAACAGCCAGAGAAATGGGCTTGAGTGCGCCCAAAGTTCCCCCTTCTAAGGCTAAAATTCATAAAGCTCTTTTGGAACTAGGATTTCACTCCGAAAAGGATGAATGTGCTTAACTAGCTCATATTGAAAATTATTAGCAATATATTACCACAGTTTAATGACAACCACTGACTGAAAACATTACGAAGTTTTTTTCAGTGTTGCAGCTTTTCTCAGTAAATAAATTACTCAAACATACTGATTGCAGAAGCACTAAGCACTCCCGTTAAGTTGATCAGAATAGGACTTACACATCATACATATGTACTATAAGAAATGTGGGCTTTTGAGCTATGTTTCCCACTCAACACAATAAATATGTGAGGAAATCAGAGTTATGAGCAGCGTCTGAAACAACCATTTTTCCTACATACACATTACTGTTAGTTTGTAAAGTGCGTAAGTCCCAGAGAATTGCAGTTAAAGCAGCAAAGATACTTTTTAAGGAATTGATAACAGAAATGTGTAACCGTCAAGTGTTAGAGTGAAAGATGACATTGCATAATCTTATGTCTTCTAAGACCCATTCTGAAATATAGCTTCAATCATTAGGCGCAGCATGGTCCCCACCGCAGAAAAAACAAACACCGGTTACATTACCCAAATCATTGGTCCTGTTGTAGACGTTAAATTTCCCGGCGGCAAATTACCGCAAATCTACAACGCTTTGACCATCAAAGGCACTAACGAAGCTGGACAGGAAATCAACCTCACCATCGAAGTACAGCAACTTTTAGGCGACAACCAAGTTCGCGCCGTTGCGATGAGTTCTACTGATGGTTTAGTCCGTGGGTTGGAAGTTGTTGATACAGGCGCGCCCATCAGCGTCCCCGTAGGTAAAGCTACCCTCGGACGGATTTTTAACGTTCTGGGCGAACCCGTAGACAACAGAGGCCCCGTCAACAACGAGGAAACCTTACCCATCCACCGTTCCGCCCCTAAACTCACTGACTTAGAAACCAAACCTTCCGTATTCGAGACAGGGATTAAAGTTGTTGACCTGCTGACCCCCTATCGTCGTGGCGGTAAAATTGGTCTGTTCGGCGGTGCAGGTGTGGGCAAAACCGTGATCATGATGGAATTGATCAACAACATTGCAACCCAGCACGGTGGCGTGTCTGTATTCGCTGGCGTGGGAGAGCGTACCCGCGAAGGAAACGACCTCTACAACGAAATGATTGAATCTGGGGTAATCAACAACGAGAACCTCAACGAATCGAAAATTGCGCTGGTGTACGGTCAAATGAACGAACCACCCGGAGCAAGAATGCGGGTTGGTTTGTCTGGTTTGACAATGGCAGAATACTTCCGCGATGTGAACAAACAAGACGTACTTTTGTTTGTTGACAACATCTTCCGCTTCGTGCAAGCTGGTTCGGAAGTATCCGCGCTGTTAGGTCGGATGCCTTCTGCGGTAGGATATCAGCCAACCTTGGGTACTGACGTAGGTGAACTGCAAGAGCGGATTACCTCCACCACTGAAGGTTCTATTACCTCAATTCAAGCTGTGTACGTTCCTGCGGACGACTTGACCGACCCCGCACCTGCAACTACATTTGCTCACTTAGATGGTACAACCGTACTGTCTCGGAGTTTGGCAGCGAAGGGGATTTATCCCGCAGTTGACCCATTAGGTTCAACCTCCACCATGTTGCAACCCAACATTGTTGGTGATGAACATTACAACACTGCCCGTGCTGTACAAGCAACTCTACAACGCTACAAAGAATTGCAAGACATCATCGCCATCTTGGGTCTAGATGAATTGTCTGAAGATGATCGACTCATCGTAGCACGGGCGCGGAAAGTTGAGCGTTTCTTGTCTCAGCCCTTCTTCGTAGCGGAAGTATTCACCGGTTCTCCTGGTAAATACGTAAAATTAGAAGACACCATCAAAGGCTTCCAGAAGATTCTGTCTGGTGAATTAGATGATCTGCCAGAACAAGCATTCTACTTGGTAGGCGACATCAACGAAGCGATCGCTAAAGCTGAAAAACTTAAAGGCTAAACAGTAGTGCTGAGTAATAAGTAATAAGTAATGAGTAATGAGTAATGAGTAACGACTATTTGAAACTCAGCACTCAACACTCAGCACTTAGCACTCAGCACTGATAACTGATAACTGACAACTGACAACTGAAAACATGACCCTAACTGTCCGTGTAATTTCCCCAGATAAAACAGTGTGGGATGCGGAAGCTGATGAAGTGATTTTACCCAGCACTACCGGTCAGCTAGGTATCCTCAGTGGACACGCGCCACTACTAAGCGCACTGGATATAGGCGTGATGCGCGTCCGCGCCAACAAAAACCAATCTTGGCAAGCGATCGCACTTCTCGGTGGTTTTGCTGAAGTCGAAGAAAACGAAGTTACCATTCTGGTGAATGGTGCTGAACGTGGCGACAGTATTGACCTAGAAGCTGCTCGTGCTGATTATAACCAAGCCCAAGCTAAATTGAGTCAAGTAGCAGCAGGCGATCGCCAAGCTCAAATTCAGGCAAACCAAGCCTTTAAACGCGCCCGCGCTCGTTTTCAAGCGGCTGGCGGTTTGGTGTAAAAATACACCGAGCATATTATTGTCACAGGGTGGGCTATTTGCTCACCCTTGTTTGTTGATATGGGCTTTGTTCTTAACGCAGAGGCACGCTGAGGTAAACGCAAAGAGTCCCAGAGTCTCTATAAAAAATTACACCAAGTTTAAGAAAACTCAGCCTTACCAAGTAAGGTGATACCTTAGATAATTAGTTGCCCAGAAGGGCGCAGATTATGAAGAGTTTTTCATCTCTCTTTGGTAAGACTAAAAAAAATAAATTAGCTCGTTTTACAACTACTTTCATAGCTTCCTTAGCATTAGCTACCAGTATTAACTCTGCTCACGCTACTAATCTCAAAACACCTACGTTCAAAGAAAATACATCTGCATCAGTCACACTAGAACAGAAACAGCCAACTATTACTCAATATCAAGCGGCTGCGGTTGATCCTTTTGTACTTGTCCCGATTGTAATAGTTGGTGGCTTAGTCATCTTTTTTCCCTTGTTCTTTGGGGGTTTAGTCGTTATTGGCGAACGAGAAGTTGGTATTGTCGTCAAAAAATTTGCTATCTCTGGACGAGGGCTACCACCAGGACGGTTAATTGCTCTCAACGGTGAAGCAGGTTTACAAGCAGATACTCTCGCACCTGGTTGGCATTGGGGTTACTGGCCTTGGCAGTATGCGGTACGGAAGGAGTCAGTAGTTGTCGTGCCGCAAGGTGAAATTGCTTTAATTGTGGCGGCTGATGGTGAATCTATTCCCCCAGAGCGGATTTTAGGTAAAATCACCAATTGTGATAACTTCCAAGATGCCCGAAAATTTCTCACCCAAGGTGGTGAAAAAGGTCGGCAAATGGGCTTTCTGACTGCTGGTACATACCGGATTAATACTGCTTTATTTAAAGTGATTACGGCTGCTAACGCCACCTCTCAGGGGATGAATCCCGAACAGTTAAGGGTGCATACTGTGGCATCTGATAAAGTCGGCATTATCACCACCTTAGATGGTATGCCTATTGCTGTGGGCGAAATCGCCGGGCCAGTCATTCCAGGACACGATAACTTCCAAAACGGGCAGAAATTTTTGGATGGTGGGGGACGTAGAGGTTTACAAGAACAAATTCTGCTTTCTGGTTCTTGGAATCTCAATCCCTGGTTTGTCAACGTGGAACAAGTGCCAATGACGGAAATTCCCATTGGTTATGTTGGCGTGGTGATTTCCTTTGTAGGGGAAGCTCAAGAAGATGTTAGCGGTGCAGCTTTCACCCACGGTAACTTAGTCAATTCAGGACATAAAGGTGTTTGGGTTGAACCTCTGTATCCAGGTAAACACCCCATTAACACCCGCATTATGAAAGTAGAATTAGTCCCGACTACTAACATCGTATTAAATTGGTCAGGACGCACAGAACGGCACAAATACGACGCAAATTTAGAATCTTTAACGGTACGTTCTAAAGATGGTTTCGCCTTTGATTTAGAAGTTTCGCAAATCATCCATGTCGGCGCGTTGGATGCACCAAAAGTCATTTCCCGCGTGGGTGCAATGCAAAACTTGGTTGATAACGTTCTAGAACCAAGTATTGGGAATTATTTCCGCAACTCAGCCCAAGATTACACTGTACTAGATTTCTTAAACGCTCGGAGTGAGAGGCAAGTTGAAGCATCGGAATATATTAAAGCCGCATTACGGGCTTATGATGTGCAAGCGATTGATACTCTGATTGGGGATATTCAGCCGCCAGCATCGTTGATGCAAACTCAAACAGACAGAAAGATTGCGGAAGAAGAACGCAAGACTTACGAAGTGCAGCAAATGGCGCAAACCCAACGCCAGAAACTTGTGCGGGAAACAGCCTTGGCTGATATTCAGCAAGAAATGGTGAAATCTGAGCAAAGTGTCCAAATTGCTGAACTCAAAGCCCAAGCGCACATTAAGCAGGCGAATGGGGAAGCAGAATCTACAAAACTACGGGCGATAGCGGAAGCTGAAGGGATTCGCGCCACAGGTAAGGCTAAAGCCGAAACCTACCGCGCTGGGGTGGAAGCCTTGGGAACACAAGGTTATACAGCCATGCAACTGATGCAGATTATTGGCGATCGCAATGTCCGTTTGATTCCTGATATCTTAGTTGGTGGTAGCAATGGCAGCACTAACGGTTTAGTTGATGGGTTACTATCCATGATTTTATGGAATCAAACCAGCAAAAATGGTGAAGTCACACCCATGTACCCAGAGCTAGTAACACCTCCATCACAGGTAACTAACGGCACTATTGACACTCCCCACGGTTAAATAGGG
>JBODRP010000016.1:0-36962 GCA_050633005.1 Trichormus sp.
TTTTTCATGTTCTTCCTGAGTGACTCGGTATACTTCTTGATCCATCATATGGATTTCATAAACCGCTTCTTTGCCAGGAAAAAATAGAAATCCCGGTTCTTCTTTTTCCACTTCTACTATTTCAGAAATAGCATTAGGGTTGATTTCAACATTAACACCATCCGTGGTTGTCAAATCTACAGGCTTCATGTCATCCTCCTTGCTCTCTCGCTAGGTGTATTAACTAATTTCGCCTTAGATTTCATAGTAGTACAATTACCACTTATTGACTTAAAACCGCAAAAATACTTAATTAATTTCCCGGAGAATTAGAATTATATTTAGTTATTTTTTATATCAATTTACTAACATTTTAATAACAAATGTAAAGCGTATTTATTGATATTTTAAAATCGATTAAGAGATGATTTATAAAGTAAAGCTGAAATTCTAGGGTGCGTTACGGCTTACGCCTAACACACCCTACTGGACTACTCTAACGGCGAATATACCGACTCGCCATTTGAATAGCATCAGCGATATCAACATCGCCGTCTTTGTCGGCATCTAAGAAATTATTCAAGATGGGATTACCGGCAGTTTGAGGATTTTGAGCATTAGCACCAGATTGTAAGAAACTCAGCACTAAAGGCACAACCACAGGTAACAATTGTTGAATAGTGGTAGCATTTAACCCAGTACGCTGGGCTGTGACTCCAGCCACTTGTTGTTGTGTGTCTGGAGAAAATAATGAGTTGACAGCTTGGGGATCAAAAGAAGTACCGGCATATTGATTTACTATAGCTTGGGCGGATTCGTTGCCTTCTCTGGCTTGCTTTTGTTGTAAAGCAGAACGGACATAATTACCTACCACACCTATAACAGATTGGATAGTGTCAGGGTTTGTACCCGTTGTATTACTTAAATCCTGTACAGTTTTAACAATAGTTTCTATTTGCCCCATATTACCTTGTAAATTGGGGTTATTCACAGCACCGAGAATTTGATCAAACAGTCCCATCGGTTGATTTCTCCTGTCATATTTGAGGGTTGACTGGGAAAAGTTTCTAGCTTGTCTTTTCCCCAGTCTCCAGTCCCCATTGTCTAGAAATTCCCCCGACAAAACTAGAAACTTAAGGATGAGAAATTGGGGAAGCGGCAAATTCTAGCTTTGAGTATGATCATGAGTAATCGTGAAACCATTAAGATCAGAAGCATCTGGGTAATGAATCTGAAGCAATGCCTCCCATGCCTTTGTCGCGCCTAGTTACGCTCATTGTTGGTTTAATCGTGATTCTGGGACTCAGTTTATGGCTGATTGATTCCCTGTCTCGCTTGTATTGGCAGTTATCCTATTCCCCGTTTTTGGGTAATTTACTGCTGTTATTGCTGATTGTTCTGGTAGGAGCTTTAGTTGCTGCCTTTGTCTATTACGTACTAGTATTACAGTCTGGGGAAAAACGTTCCCGTCGTAGTCGTAGACGGGTGACACCAGCACAAATTCCTGTTGTCAAATCTGACGCTGCCTCAACTACTCTGCAAGCCGTCAGACAACAGGTAGCGCAAATACAAGATGAAGTTACACGCCAAGCTTTGCTGAGTCGGACAAAAGAAATTGAATCTAATCTAGCTAGGGGTGAGATTCAAGTTGTAGTGTTTGGCACTGGGAGCGCAGGCAAAACTTCCCTGGTGAATAGTATTATGGGGCGCATGGTAGGGAAAGTAGATGCGCCAATGGGGACAACTACCGCCGGGGAAACATACTGTTTGCGGTTGAAGGGATTGGAACGCAAAATTTTAATTACCGATACACCAGGAATTTTAGAAGCTGGGGTAGCGGGAACAGAACGGGAACAACTAGCAAGGGCATTGGCAACAGAGGCAGATTTACTATTATTTGTAGTAGATAATGACTTGAGGCGATCAGAGTATGAACCGCTACGAGGTTTAGCAGAAATTGGTAAGCGATCGCTGTTAGTTCTCAATAAAACTGATTTGTATACAGATGAAGATAAGGAAGCAATTTTAGCACGATTGCGCCAACGAGTGCGGGGATTTATTGCCACCAATGATGTCGTAGCGATCGCCGCTAATCCCCAAACTGCTCAACTAGAAACTGGGGAAATCTTCCAACCAGAACCAGATATTGTCCCCTTACTGCGTCGTATGGCAGCAATTTTAAGGGCTGAGGGTGAGGATTTAGTAGCAGATAATATTCTCTTGCAATCTCTGCGCTTAGGGGAAGAAGCCCGTAAACTCATTGATGCTCAACGCCGCCGCCAAGCTGATAAAATCGTCGAGCGGTTTCAGTGGATTGGGGCTGGTGTTGTATCAGTCACACCATTGCCAGTAGTAGATTTACTAGCAACCGCCGCCGTTAATGCCCAAATGGTCGTCGAAATTGGCAGAGTCTATGGTTGTGAATTGAACATGGAACGGGGACGAGAGTTAGCTTTATCTTTAGCTAAGACGATAGCCAGTTTAGGCATTGTTAAAGGAGCAATTCAACTACTGACTACAGCTTTGCAGTTAAATGTAGCAACCTTTGTCATTGGTAGAGCCATTCAAGGGGTGACAGCCGCATATTTAACTCGGATTGCAGGGAAAAGTTTTATTGAATATTTCCGCCATGATCAAGACTGGGGTGATGGCGGCATGACGGAAGTAGTGCAGCGACAGTTTCAAATCAACCGCCGGGATGAATTTATGAAAGCATTTGTGCAAGAAGCGATCGCTAAAGTTGTCAAACCACTCACCCAAAAAGCAGAAGTCGTAGAAGAAGATACCGAGGTACAGCATTAGGTACTTCATAAGTGACAAAATCTTGACACCCCGGAACTTAGTTGTGATATTGTGCAACTTTAAGATTAACGTAGCTAATTATCAAGTAAAAATACTTAACAATTTTGCTGCTAAAAAAATTCACCTCCTACTGATTTATCTTGAAGTCAATCCGGAAACAGTAGGTAAGGGAGGAAAACTTATATAAGGACTAACTCAGTAACCAACTCATGAGCCACCACATGATCGGTAAAGTACTGCAAGCACGCTACCAAATTATCCAAAGCCTGGGTGCAGGGGTATTCGGACAAACTTACTTAGCGGTAGATATGAACTACCCACACACACCTAAATGTGTAGTCAAACAACTCAAGGTGAATAGTTTGCACCCCAGCTACCTAGACACCATCAGATTACGTTTTTTGACAGAAACCTCAACCCTGAAACGTCTAGGAACTCACGGACAGATTCCTGAATTTATTGCTTGTTTTGAGGAAAACGAACGATTTTATTTAGTCCAAGAATATATTGCTGGTCATTCCTTAACAGCAGAACTCCCCATTAGTCAAGAGTGGGGTTGTCTGTGGACTGAGGAAGAAGTCATGACATTTTTAGAAGATGCTTTAGGAATTTTAGAATTTGTTCACTCCCAAGGTGTCATCCATTGCGATATTAAACCAGAAAATATTATTCGACGTGCAATTAACGGTAAGTTAGTCCTGATTGACTTTGGTTCTATCCAATCAATCAATTTTGGCATGGATGGCGACTTATCAATTTATCAAGCTCCTACAACTTCCTTGGGTTACATCCCCCCTGAGCAATTTATTGGTCAAACTCAGCCCAATAGTGATATTTATGCCTTGGGGATGATTGCAATTCAAGCGTTAACTGGCTTAGAACCACTGCGATTAGCCGTAGATCCCCAGACAAATGAAATTATTTGGCGTTCTCCTCAAACCCCAGTTAGTGATTATTTCGCTGCTATCCTCAGCCAGATGATCCGCTACAATTACCAAGAGCGTTTTCAGTCGGCGGCGGAAGTATTACGAGTTCTTAGACAAATGGTGTGGGAAACTGCACTAAATACCTTACCAGCAACCCAGCACAGTCAAGATCAACAAGTAGAACTAACTTCAGAATCATCGCCACTATTTACAGGTATTAAAGTTGGACTAGCGGTAAATTCTATATTGATGGGTGTCGGCACTTATTCTTTATTACATACTGCGCCAACGACACCTTCAGAAACAGATATTTTATATAAAGCCACCAAAGAATATCAAGCCGGAGATTTAAAACAAGCGATCGCCCTAGCTAAATCGATTCCATCTTATAGTAATGTTTATCCAGATGCTCAAGCCACCATCGAAACCTGGCAAAAGCAATGGCAACTAGCAGCACAAAAATATTCTCAAGCTCAACAGGCTTTAGCTGACAGTAAATGGTCTGATGTGATCAAATTAGCTAATGAAGTTCCTGATATTTTATATTGGCAAGTCAAAGTTAATCAATTAACACAGCAAGCTAAGAGTAATATCGAAGCAGAAACACAAAAATTATTAGCTAAAGCCTACGCCAAAGCAGAAGCCAGAGATTTTTCCACAGCGTTAGAATATCTGCGCCAAATTCCCCCAGAAAGCAAGGCGGGAGCGTTAGTACAAGAAAAGTTAGTTGAATACAATCAAAAACGCCAAATTAGAGCCGCCTACTTTTTACATCAAGCCCGTAAACAAGCATTAGCTGGTAACTTTGATCATGCTGTGGAATTTCTCCGTAAAATTCCCGAAGATACGCCAGTGTATGCTCAAGCTCAACTTAAACTCAATGAGTACAGCCAAAAGCTACGTCCACAAAACCAAAGCCAAAAATTAGCCTACGGCTTGTTGTCTTCCACTCAAAACCCCCAGTCGGTGATGAGAAGAAAAAATATACCCCCGGAAAATTATTTACAGGAAGTCAATATAATTACTAATTCACGTCTAATGTGAATTAAAATCTTGCGAATACGTAGATATTTGTAGGGGCGGGTTCACCGAGATCAAAAGTTAATCATGAAAGATGTTTGTTAACCCGCCCCTACTATTTATTGGATAGGCGGTTTTCTTAATTCATATCAGGCGTAATTCGTAATAGGCTAATACCAATTCATGAAAAGAATGAAACAGATGTCTAGGTTGGGTTGTAGCTTGCTTCCACGGAGTGGTACGAAGTGAAACCCAACAATTACAAGACTTTGAGGTGTTGGGTTTCGTTCCTCAACCCAACCTACATTTATTCTTAACTGAACCGTATTGACTTATATATTTACATGAACTGGAAACACACCTAACGCAATGATTCTGGCTGGTAAATCCCGCAAAATTGGTAAACGTAACCAAGCTGGGGGTTGAAAGCTGCGATGAGATGAGAGAATGGGGGCAAACACTCGTTTTTGAATCAAAGTTTGCAAAGCTTGAATCATGCGTGTAGGTAATTCTCGCCGTTGCTGAACTTGCGCTAAATCACTCAATTCTAGATGGTGATTTTGCAGAGGTTTAGTTAAGACATTCGCAGCGACAACAGCATCCTGAATGGCGTAATTAATTCCCACACCCCCAACTGGTGACATGACATGAGCGGCATCACCAATGAGCAACAATCCTGGATGATACCAGCGTTGCACACGGCTAGATTCTACAGCAAGAAACGCTACTTGTGACCAATCTTGTAAATTATCAATGCGATTTGCTAATTCTGGGATGACTTGCACCACAGAGGTTTTGAATGACTCTAAACCCTCAGCACGTAACTTTTGATAGCCTCCTTTGGGGATAACATAGGCCAGTTGCCATTGATCACCACGGTCAAGCATAGCTACAATTTGACCGTTAGCAAAGCGTCCCATTCCTCCCTCACCGTCTTCTGGTTGACGGGGTAGGCGAAACCAAAGTACATCCATTGGTGGGGAGGTTTCAATGGTGGTAAAATTCCCTAACTGTCGTAACTTAGAATGACGACCATCTGCACCAACAGTTAGTATAGCCCTGACTTCGTGCCAACCACCGCCACCGCGATAGCGTACACCTTGAATTACACTATGCTCTACAATTAGTTCTTGAACGTTTGCCCCCATGACTAATTGAAAAGTCGGATATTTTTGTGCTTCTTGGGTGATAAACTCTAAAAATTTCACCTGGGGCAACATTGTAATGTAGGGGTAGGGGGTTTTGAGGCGACTAAAATCAGCCAAAGTTGTGGTATTTTCGGGCGTTTTAATCCTCAGTTGCCGCAATTTAGTATGGGGTAATTGTAACAGGCGATCGCTTAACCCCAATTCCGCCATAATTTCCATAACTGATGGGTGAATCGTATCACCCCGAAAATCTCGGTCAAAATCTCTGTGAGCTTCCAACAAAATCACAGAAATTCCCTGACGCGCCAGCAACAAAGCTAAAACCGCCCCAGCCGGGCCACCGCCAACAATGCAACAATCTGTAGTTTGTACGTCTACAATGTCATGGTTAGTCATCATGTGGGATGGGAGAAGTTTTATTTATAATTGCGAATTACCTTACTGCTATGCTAACCCTTGACTGATGAGAATTAACCATTGACGAATTACTAAAACCTGTGGCGAAAGTTATTATAGAAAACGTTTATAAGAGTTTCCCTCCCCGCCGAGGGGAAAATGTAGTTTCTCCAACTCCATCTTCACCCAAACAAAATCAAGCACCAGAACCAGCAGGAAATATTAATGTATTGCGCCGGATTAACCTCACTATTCCTGATGGGGAATTTATGGTATTGGTGGGGCCTTCTGGTTGCGGCAAAAGTACTCTACTGCGGTTAATTGCTGGCTTAGAAGTCATGACAGGCGGTAACATTTGGGTAGGCGATCGCTTAATGAATGACTTACCCCCCAAGGAACGGGATATTGCAATGGTGTTTCAAAATTACGCCCTCTATCCCCATATGACGGTGTATGACAATATCGCCTTTGGCTTACGTCGCCGGGAATTAGGGAATGATCAACACCACACCTCCCAACTCCCTGATTGGGCAGAAAATTTACTGGTAGGAGCGACAAAAAAGTTACCTAAAGGATTACGTTACACATCACACAAAGAGCGAGCAGTTGATCAAAGGGTGCGGGAAGTAGCGGAATTGTTACAAATCGAAATGCTCCTCAATCGCTTACCAAAACAACTATCCGGGGGACAAAGACAACGGGTAGCATTAGGTAGAGCGATCGCACGCAATCCTCAAGTATTTTTAATGGATGAACCCCTTTCTAACTTAGATGCGAAATTAAGGGCGGAAACCCGCGCTCAAATTGTCAAATTACAGCGACAATTAGAGACAACTACCATTTACGTCACCCATGACCAAACTGAAGCTATGACAATGGGCGATCGCATTGCTATCATGAATCAAGGTCAAATTCAACAAGTCGCTTCACCCTTAGAACTTTACAACCACCCAAATAATCGCTTTGTCGCCGAATTTATTGGTACACCACCAATGAATTTTATTCCCGTAGAATTTCACGCACCTTTGTTAATTACCCATTCTCAATTCCGTCTCACCCTCCCAGAAATTTGGGCTAATCCATTGCAAAAATATGATGGACAGACTCTCATTTTAGGCATCCGTCCAGAACATTTAAACTTAGGTGTCCCTGCTACTAAAAATTTACAAGTGCAAGTAGATTTAGTAGAAAATCTTGGTAATGATGCTTTTATTACTGCCACTATAGTTGATGATCAATCTGAGTTATCTAACATGATCAATCCTTTGCAAGTCAGAGTTCCCGCCGAACGATTAGTCAGCGTCGGTGAGCGAGTTTGGTTATCACTAACACCAAATAAAATTCACTTTTTCGATCCAGATACCGACTTAGCTATATTTCCTTAATGTTTTTATTTGTAGGGTGCGTCAGTACGGGAAACTCTTTGTAACCGCGACCACAGAGGATGATTGGTGAACTGTTTCAACCTTGATTGATTGTATCCTCCGAGAATTAAGAAAATAACGTCACCCTCAATTTGCGGAATTAATTCTCAGGAAATGTTTTCGTGATTTTTATCTTTATCTTGATATTGAGGACGAAGTAAACCAATTTCTTTGAGGATTGATCCAGCAAATGAACGATTCATGTAAATACGAGTAAAATTAGCCCAAAAGTTAACTAAAGATACTTGAGTTTGCAAAAGACTATCATCCATACGTTCACGCAAAGTGTTTATTAGCGATCGCTGTTTTGATTGGTATCTTTTGTACTCCGGTGGTAGGATTGCGATCGCATTTAATTAAATATTGGGTACTTCATCCATCCTACCCGATATCCTGGATCAATGATGTGAAATGGGGTCTAGGTATTGGTACAGCAGCAACAGCCATCACCCTATCGATTCGCCAATTGCTAGAACCTTACTTAACTCTCCACTTTTCAAACATCCTCTAAGCGATCGCTCTCGGTTGATAATGAGTTAAAGAGCGATCGCTTTTTGGTTATAAAACGAAAATCTGACGAATTAAAATAGTCATCACCTCACCGGGGTTCGCGGTGGGAAGCAGTGGACTCCAATCACCCATACTGGCGTAACCAATGGCGTGTAACCGTTGCATTGTACTAGTGACAGCATCAGGAGAACCAATCAGCAGATGTTTCACTGGTTCTCTTTTTGGTGCGGCTTTTTCTAGCAGTTGATTGCTGGGGTATGAATCTGGATTTTCTGCAAATCTTTGGAGTTGTGTAATCATTGTTGTTATCTCCCTCTGAGGAGTGAGTGAAGGGCGATCGCATACTCTTTAGCGGGAGGGCGATCGCCTTTCGTTTACAGTTAATATTAAAGTATAAGATTATACCTCTGTCAATCATATTTAAGGGAAAATCAGGAGAAAATTTTGTTAATTAAAACAGCATTTTTAATTACGAATTACGAATTACGAATTACGAATTGATTTTTGTTATCATCTAAAAATAAAGCTTCTATATGAGAGATATGTGTCATGGCTAGCACGACAATCACCACGACAGGAGAAGTAACTATTCCTCAAGAAATTAGAGAGTATCTGAATATTGATGCAGGTAGTAAAGTTGATTTTGTGATTGATGAAAATGGGACAGTTAAATTGATTCCCCTGAATGTCCCTGTTCAAAGTTTATCGGGTATTTTACATCGTCCGGGAATGAAGAGTGCAACTTTAACAGAGATGGAAACAGCGATTCAAGAGGGTTCAAGTGATTGGAGTTGATACTAATATCTTGGTGCGCTATTTGACCAAAGATGATGAAAAACAATGGCAACAGGCTACTGAAATTATCGAAAGCGGGGAGCAATGTTTTATAGCAAATATAGTTCTTTGTGAATTGGTTTGGGTTTTACGAGGAAAGCCTTATCAATTTAGCAAAGAAGAAATTAGCAATACTATTGATTTGATTTTGCAATGTGCTAATTTCGAGTTAGAAAATCGCTCTGTAATTTATCAAGCATTACAGCGATTTAAACAAGGGAAAGCAGATTTTTCTGATTATTTAATTGGCGCAGTTTCTCAACATTTAGGTTGTCGTTATACAGCAAGTTTTGATAGAAAATTGAAAGGAGAGAGGGGATTTGATTTATTGGAATGATCTTGATTTAGTCATAGGCGGTATCTAACGAAAAACTGATACAGCGATGTCTGAGGACAAGCCGCAAGCGTCTACGCACCTCATTTTACACTCCCAACAGCAACGATGTCTCCGACAGGCTGCGCCTACGCCTTCACAACACCATCATTCCACCTCAGAACAGGAACATTCTCGTTTGGAACAGGAATATTCTCATTTAAAACAAGAACATTCTCGTTTGGAACGGGAAACTTCGAGTTCAGAACACGAAACTTGGATATAAAAGCTTGATTAATGAGGTTAGGAACATGAATTTTACTGTTCTGGATTGAGGCGATCAAGTATATATGCTAAATTTTCGCGGCACATAACTGTATCAGGATTATCTATACCTAATCGTTTTTCAAAAATTTCCAAAGCTTCTAAACATATCATTTCTGCTTCATTGTAACGGTGTTGAATAAGGTAGAGATATGCTAATTGATCTAAGCTGATTGCTACTTGATGATGGTCTGTTCCAAACAAAGTTTTTCGTAGTGTCACGACTTCTAGATATTTTTGTTCAGCTTCACAATAGCGATGCTGCCCACAGTAAATATTTGCTAGATTGTTCAAGCTAAAAGTAAGTTTCGGCAAGTCTTTGTTTATAGAGTTGATTTCTATAGATTTTATACACAGTAGCTCTGCGTCATAGTAGTTGCCCTGCTCGCAGTATAATGCTGCTAGATTATTGAGGCTGCTAGCTACATCAGTATGATTTTCTCCCAGTAAGCAAATTCGTAATTCTAAGGCTTTTACATAAATGCGTTTTGCCTTTTCGTAATTCTTCTGAGCTTTGTAAACATATCCTAAATTGTTCAGATTGGTAACTGTATCAGGATGTTCCTCACCTAGTAGAAGCCTATTTATTTCTAAAGCTTCTTCATACCTATCTACTGCTCTTTGATAGTGTCCTAGAAATGTGTAGAGTACTGCTAGATTGTTGCGGCTGGAGGCTCTATATGAACCAGCAGAACTAAAAGGTCTGTCAGCAATCTCTATGCACAGTTTATACCAAGGCTCTGCTTGCTCATAAAAACCCTGACCTTCATAAAATCTACCTAAAGCAGTAAATAACCAAATTGAATTTTCATCATTACTCAAATCATTTGCAACTTTAGCAGTTTCTTCTAAATGAAGTACAGCAGGGGTAACTGCCGTAATTGTATTGTTAGTAACTGATTGAGGATGAGGAATACTTTTTGCAACCCCTACCATTACCTCACAAAACGATCGCTTAAATTCCTCTGCCTGTTCTAAACCTGTAAGCTTAGATTGGAAAAACTCCCGCAACAGGGGATGCAGTTGATATATTCCCTCACCTTTGGACTGAAGTAGATGTAACTGTAACAACTTACGCCTGGCTTTTTTCCAATTTTGAGCCTGATTATTTATAGTTACACCCTCCACCAACTCCCAAGGAATGGGAGCTAAAGCAAATAAACTCAAAACACAGCCTAAACGTTGGGCATTTTCTCGCAACCGTCGCCAACTCAACTCAAAAGCTGCCGCAACACCCAATTCAGCCTTCATTTCTGGTCGTGCTTCATCTAAAGCCGGATTCTTTAAACGCTCTTTTTCCAAGTCTTGCAGCATTTCTGCTAAAGATAATTCCTCATCACCTAACAAATAACGCCCCACTAATTCTAAACCCAGTGGCAAATATCCCAGCCACTGACAAAGTTTTTCTGCAATTAACTGTTCATGTTGCAGTCGTTCCTCACCAATTATTGATTTTAATAACTGCATCGCCGCTAGTGGTGTCAGCACATCTAAATCTAAACGCACTATTGGCGGCTGTAATTTTTCCCGTGTGGTAATTAACTGCTTAAACCGGGAAGGAATAGACTCTAAATAATACCTAACTTCATCTCCATAGTGAGTGACATTATCAATTACCAGTAAAACTTCACCCTCACGCCAATTTGAGAGACAATACTGCACTCTCCCAACTGAATCTAAACCATCTGGGATGTTCAATTGCAGCTTATTAACAGCAAACTCCACCAATTTCACCCCCACATCCTGCACTGCGGATAACCAACAAATCCCACCTTGATAAGTGACACGGTGAAAATTGGCGTACTGCACAGCGAGTTCTGTTTTCCCGACTCCACCCATCCCCGCAATAGCCGCAATGGCTACCTGTTGATTTTTTTGCAACAATTCATGCAGGTTTTGCAACTCCCTTTCTCGCCCGACAAACTCCACTACTCCACTAAAAGGAATATTTTCATAACGGGTAGGCTGGGGTTGAGTTTTTCTACCTTCCGCACGCTGCACACCTGGTAATTCTTCTCGTCGGCGTTGCCATTCTGCATCAAATTTCTGTAAATTCCCTTCTTTGTCGCCTTTATCATGCCAAAACTTCAGCCGAAAGTGCCAGTTTTCCGAACCTCGCTTTTGTGCGCGCAAATCTTCGAGAATTTCTACAAAATCTTGCAGTCGTTTTAATGCTTCTCGGACTTCTTCTTTGCTTAAACCGCTAAGTTCCGCCAAGACTCTTAGCTGTGTTTCGACTATGACTTGCTGCGAGGTTTCCCAGTTAAGGGCAATTTTATAAAGTTCACTGTCTTCTAACTCATCATTGGCATAAGCCAAGAATCTTTCTAGTAGAGTTCTTACCCGTGCTTTGACATCATCACCATAGCTAATATGCTTTTTTTTATCTTGCTCACCATTCATGTGTGACTTTTGCCCAAATTTGCGACAAAGTTTAGGGATTCCCCAAACTTAATCTAGCATCCCCAAACTTAAACTTCGGCATATTCACGCATTACCACGAAGAAATAACCGCTTTTGCCTTCAGGTACTACCCCAAATTTACCTTTGCTTCAGCATTCAAGGTAAAGCAAATGACATCTAAAAGGCTGATAGCGGTTTTGTGTTTTCTGATTCCATTAATTGTTGATTGGTTGTTTCCCGGCTCAGGAATTGTGATGGAGTTAGCTATCCTAATTTGGGAATTGCTGGAACTAGAAGCAACAGAGGAATAAAAATATGTGTAGTGGCGTGGCAAGTGGTTGGGTAGGGTGCGTCAGTATGAATAATTTCTGCATATAGTTAGGTTATATTGCACTGACGCACCCTACAGTTTGGATATTTTTTATCTGGAAGTGCCGTAAGCCGTAACGCACCTACCACCAAGGCCTTTGGTGCGTTACGCTGTCGCTAACACCCCTACACCCCTACACCCCTCTTTTACACATTCGCTTGCTGACGTTGATACAGCGACCAATACAAACCCTTTTGCTGCAATAATTGTGCATGAGTACCACGTTCAGCAATCACACCTCGTTCTAACACGAAAATCTGATCGGCTCGTTTTAAAGGTGCAAAGCGGTGAGCAATTAAAAATACAGTCCGGTTAGTGGAGATTTTTTGCAGATTTTGTAATACCTGTTGCTCGGTTTCACTATCTAAAGCACTGGTGGCTTCATCTAAGATCAAAATCGGTGCATCGCAAAGAAACAATCTAGCTAAAGCTATGCGTTGTCTTTGTCCCCCAGATAAAGCCGTACCCCGTTCTCCCACATTAGTTTCATAACCATAGGGCAACTGACTAATAAAGTCGTGGGCTACTGCCATTCTGGCGGCTTCTACTACTTGTTCGGCAGTAATATTGGGATTGCCGAGGGTAATATTTTCTAAGATAGAAGCATTAAATAAAAAGTCTTCTTGCAGAACTACACCAATTTGTTGTCGTAGTGATGATAAATCAGCACTCTTAATATCAAATCCATCAATGAGAATGCGTCCTGATTCAATTTGATAAAGTCGCTGTAACAGTTTAGATAAGGTACTTTTACCTGAACCACTGCGCCCAACAATTCCTATAAATTGCCCTGGCTCAACATTTAAAGAAATCCCCCTTAACACAGGTTCAGTATGGGCTTGATAACGGAAAAATACCTGCTCAAAACTAATATCTCCTTTCAAGGGTGGTAATACTAAACCTGTTCCGGTTTCTGCTTCTGGGGCAACGTTGAGAATATCACCAATTCTGTCTACTGAAAGTAAAACTTGTTGGAGATTTTGCCATAACTGCACTAGGCGCAATAGTGGCCCTGTCACCCTGCCAGATAACATTTGAAAGGCTACAAGTTGCCCAACTGTCAGTTTTTGTTCAATAACTAATTTTGCCCCAAACCAGAGAATTAATAGGGATGAAAAGTTAGTGAGAAAGTCACCAATATTACTGCTAATATTAGAAGTAGTAGAAGCTTTAAAGCCAGTACGGACAAAACGAGCAAATAAACCTTCCCAGCGATCGCGGGCTACTGATTCAGCAGCATGGGCTTTGACAGAATGAATACCCGTAACTGTCTCTACTAAAAATGACTGACTATCAGCACTACGGTTAAAGGTTTCGTTTAACCAGTTACGCAAAATTGGTGTGGCTACTAGTGTCAAGGTGGCAAACAATGGTAACACTGCCAACGCCACAAAGGTTAACGGGATATTGTAGTAGAACATCAACACCAGATAGACAACAGCAAAGATGCTATCTAAAATCACCGTTAAGGCTGTGCCGGTGAGAAACTGGCGGATTTGTTCCAATTCTTGGACTCTAGCAACCGTATCCCCAACGCGCCGCGACTCAAAATAAGCCAAGGGCAAACGCATGAGATGACGAAATAACTGAGCAGATAAACTTAAGTCTAAGCGTCTAGCTGTGTGAGTAAAGATAAATAGCCGGAGAATACCGAGTATAGACTCAAATACGGCAATAAATAACAGAGCGATCGCCATGACATCGAGAGTAGGTAAACTCTCCTGCACCATGACTTTATCAATTACCACCTGGGTAATTAATGGTGTCCCCAAGCCCAATAACTGCAAGGTAAAGGAAGCCAGTAAAACCTCTCCTAACAGTCCTTTATATTTCCAAACGGCTGGGGTAAACCAACTCAGATTAAATTTTTCCTGACGGGATATCAGTTCAACTTGCCATAACTGCCCATCCCAAAATTGCTCAACCACAGATAGCGGCAGACTTTCACAAATACTATCAGGATGGAGGGGGTTAGCGATAATTAAGCGATCGCCTTTGACACCATAAGCCACCACCCAGGAAGCTTGAGGAACTGATTCTGATTGCCATTGTAGTAAAGCCGGAAATGACAACTGCCGTAACTCACTCCAACTCACTTGCAACCGACGCAGCACTAACCCTAATTTTTCCCCAGCTTCTACCACTTGTCTGGCATTCTGTCCCCGTAGTTGGCGTTGCACCCATTCCAACTTGACTGGATTATTTAACTGTTGCGCCGCCATAGTTAAACAAGCGGCGGCAGTATTCCCACTCGTTACAAAAGGGTAACTCTGGGCTGTTGGTGTAGGGGTGGGAGTTGTGGGTGTACTAGACTGGAGTAATTGCACATCTTTGATGATGACTGGGGTTTCCTCCGGTGTCATACCCAACCAAAAATCTTCTATTTCTGGGTGAGATATCGCAGCCCAAAACTTTGTATCCCAACAAGCTACAACTACCTCTTTCGTAGCCGCCACCGCCTTATAATCACCGGGGATTTTTTGCAAATCACCGAACCAGTCCCCCACCTCTAAGGCTGCTAAAGGTGTACCTGTATCTTCTTCCCGTAGCCTGACTTTACCAGCAATAATTAAAAACTGGTAGCCACCTAATTCACTCGACCAAATTTTCTCACCCAGTCGATAGCGACGGGTTTCGGTGCGTTGTTCTAATTGAGATTTTTCTTCAGGATTGAGGAAACTTAGAGGTGGTTGATTCCAAGGGATAGTAGCTAGCACGTATTGTCTTAGAGATTCATTATCCTGAAGTTTTAACTCATCTGTAATTTGACTGTCAGCTTTTGAATTTTCTCCGCTAGCCATTGTTCAAATAATTCGTTTTGTAGTGCTTGTGTTAATTGCGTATCTTCTAAAGACGCTGGTAAGAATTGTTCTATGCGAAACAATCCATAGCGTCCATCGAGTTCCACAGGGCCGATAACTTCTCCGGGGTTAGCCGCATCAATCGCAGCCCGTAAGACATCTGGCATAGTGCCTCGACTAATTGGCCCCATCATGCCATTGACAATGCGATCGTCTGATTGGGAATATTCCTTAGCTAATTGTTCAAAACTACCTCCTTCGGTGATTTGTAGTTGCAACTCTTGGGCTAGTTCTTGACTATCCACCACAATTCGGGAGATCACAACCCTATCCAGGAAAATTTTACGCTCAATAAAATATTCAGAGATTTTTGGGGCTGTCACTAAAGCTTTTAATTTTTCTAGCTTGAAATTCAAAGTAATTGCCGCGTGAAATGTATTGTAGTCAGTACCATTTCTCCTTAGCCATTCCTGAAAAACTTCCGGATCAGCTAATTGATTTTTCAGTCGGAAATCAATAATACTTTGTTCTGAGGCCGCTGGATTGATTTCTATATCATCCCGTGTGCTTATTTCCTGCTCAATTACATACTGACGCAACACATCACTAATAAACTGAGATAATTTCCCTGATGTTTGCAGATATTTTACTGTTTGTTCTACAGAAATTGGCTGGTCGTCAATGCTCAAAAACGCTAAAGTTTCCATGAACTCACCTGGTAAAACAGCTAAAATTTTATAACCTAAAAATAAATAATGGGAAAATTTTCCCATGTCCAAAATTGTCAACTTTTGCGTCTTAGCTAAAGCGACTCTTAATTAGAGTTATTTAGTCTAGTAGGGTGTGTTATACCGAATTGGGATAGGTAGTATTGTTTCGAGATTCTGGAATAGGCTAAGAATCTAGGCTTTTAATCCAAAATCCGTCTTGGAAAGTTCTGTTCGCCCTTGGCGTTGGCGAAGCCATCGGAGGAAACCTCCGCTCAGACTTTCCGCAAAATCCAAAATCCAAAATTGGTATTAGGCGTAAGCCGTAACGCACTTCCTCCCAAAGCTTTCGATGCTAAAACACCCTAAGCCTCCGTTCAAAAATCAAATATTTTCTGCACTCCTAAGCAAATAAACCGAGCCAGATAAATGCGAATAGCATGGCAGCGATCGCACCAATTAAAGTGTTAAAAATATTAACAACTTCATTTGTCAGCCAAGTATATTTAGTTTGTAGGGTTGCACCGATAACACTTTCTAAATTTGTGGCCACAAAGGCTGCTAAGACACACCACAGTATACCCATCGGTGAAACTAAACTCACACCCCAACCTAAAATAGCGATCGCAACTGAAGCTACTACACCCGCTAAAGTCCCCTCTAAACTCACAGCACCCTCTGTACCTCTAGCTACTGGTTGCAGTGTAGTAATTAAAAAAGTTCGCTTACCGTAGGCTTTACCCACTTCACTAGCACAGGTATCAGACAACTTTGTACTAAAACTTGCCACATAACCCAATAGGAGGAGAGACTGGAGATTGGGGACAAGAGACTGGGAATTAGGTAAAATTAGTCCACTATTAATCAGTCCAAATCCTACAGCGCACAACGCCGCAGTCAACGCCGAACCCCAAACATTTTCCGGGCCTCTCGCACCTGAGCGTTTTTCAGCTATCCCTTCCGCCTCTTTTTGTGCCAAGCCGATACGCGTCACACCAGAACCCACTAAAAAATAAAACCCCACTACTACATATCCTTGCCAGCCTAGAGTTCCCCAAATTAACACCCCTAGTAACCAAGCGTGGAATATCCCAGCCGGAGTTAGCAGTTTTTTGGGAGCAAACCAAACCAAACTCAACAAAATAGCGTTGAGTCCTACTCCCACTAACCAAGGATTGGCAGAGCTAATTAATGAGAACATCAGCGATAAACCATCGGAAGTGTTGCCCAGATATCAACCAGAATAGCGAATTTTGGAGCTAACAGCAGAATCTATCCCTCAAAATTCACCACATCTTGCACCTCGGTTAAAAACCGGGTTTCTTGCAAATCCCTCAGCTTAAGACCTTAATCTTTCGTTCAGAAACCCGGTTTTTTAGGGCTTAAGTATATATCTGCCTAAAAATTTGATTAACCTCCCCATCCCGAAAGCACATAGTTTATATTTTCTTTACAGGTTCAAGGAGAAATCAACAGGCAAAATAGCAAAAAAAATTATCATAGTAAGTTCGTAGTCAGGACTTTAGTCCTGAATCTTCTCAAAACTAACCTCAAACTACCCCATACCTCAGAATTCCGTAATTTTGAATTTTGAATTTTGAATTGATATGCCCCATGCCCAATTCCCAATTCCCAATTCCCACCATGAACCAAACCATATTTCATCTAGCCTTCCCTGTAACTGACATTGCCCAGGCCAAAGCATATTATGTTGATGGCTTAGGCTGTATACCCGGCCGTGAAAACCCCCAAGCCCTCATTCTCAATCTTCATGGACATCAATTAGTAGCCCATCTCACCAAAGAACCCCTAACCCGCCAACGTACTATTTATCCCCGGCACTTTGGTTTAATTTTTACCGCAGAAACAGACTGGGAAGCACTCTTACAAAGGGCGCAACAAAAACAGCTGTTATTTAGGGAAGAACCCAAAAATCGTTTTGTTGATTCTACCTTGGAACATCGGACTTTCTTTTTAGAAGATCCGTTTAATAATTTAATGGAATTTAAATATTATCGCCACCCAGAGGCAATTTTTGGGAGCTATGAATATACTCAAATTGGTGATAGGAATTAGTCTTAATAGGTTCTGCTAAAGCTGCGGCTACGGCTGCTATGCAACGAGAATCTGTCAACATCCATGAATGCAATGCTACAGGGATAATTACTTCTTTACCTACAGGCATTTTAGAACTATTCGCAGGAATAATCATCAAATCGTAATTTGTCCAAATAGAAGTAAAATTTAACTGTTGTAACATTTCTCCATCAGTATTTAAGTCTTTGAGAAATTCGCTGTTAGGACGCATTTGCATACACCCAACATTCCGGGAAGCATAGGCAACAACAGTACCATGATGGGGAGAAGAAATTGTAATAAACCGTTGCACACGGTTAATTCCTCCCAGACGTTGGATATAGTAACGGCTGACAATTCCGCCCATACTAAAGCCGACTATATCTAAAGTTTGTTCTGGTGCAAAATTACTGGCAACATAATTAGCTAGCTGCTGTGCCAATACATCTAAACCTACTTCACCGTTGTTGGGAATTAAATCTAGTGAATACACAGGCCAACCCTGTTTTCCTAAAAAAACAGCCATTTCATCAAAGACTGCTTCCGTATCGGTAATGCCATGCACCAACAATACAGGATGACGCTGTTGGTTTTTCGTGTTCATTATTTTTAATAATCGTTGATGGTTGATGGTTGATTGTTAACTGATACCGTTTCTTGATGTAGCTTGCCTGGCGTAGCCATAGATGCACTTTATTCTGTACTGTAGAGACGTTGCATGCAACGTCTCTACATCATTTATTTGGCGCAACTTCATAGAGAATTGGTATGAATTACAAGACTTTTAGTGTCAAGTCGCTTTGATCCAATTCAAAAGTCAGAGTTTTATCCTGGCTTGATATCCTAATCAATCTGGCTAGGGCTATATGTAGAAAATGTAACCGAGTCTAATCTTTACCAGCAGCCAGATTATGACACTCTTGCGACTGGTTAATTCGACTCACTTGATAACTTTTCACTCAAGACTAATTTAACTACCCAATGCCCAATGCCCAATGCCCAATGCCCAACAAATTGCCATTTGTGTAATCATCACTAGTGACAATAGATAACCATCAGAGAAAGTTATGTTAATTTTTGTTAAGGAAGCTTTCAGAATCTTGCTTTAGATTAGGGTAAAATTTAATAATTAGTCTTCAGTGTTTAGATATTGCACATTACTGCTAAATAAGACTTAAGACTCTTATAACTCTAGCTTCCAGCCTGATTGAAACCAAACCAATCAAGTTTGATCACAAATAGCTAACCATCACAAAACTTAGCATTGTGACGTAATTATTAATATTGCGGTCAAGTTTTACCATTTATAGACTTCAGGAGAAATATCCCATGTTCGGTTTTATCAAAAAACTAATCACTGGCATCATCGGTTTTATTACTGGGCTGTTACCTGGTAGTAAAAACGATGGCTACTACTTACAACTAGAAGAAACTGGTACAGGTTCAGCACCTGTTGAGTCTCAACCAGCAGTAGCAAAGTCTAACGGTACAAAAGCCAAAGCAACAGAAACACCCAAATCAGAAGTTGCTCCTACTCCTGAGAAGGCTGTGAAGAAAGAAGCTTCTCAAAATGGGAAATCAGCACCAGCACCAGCACCAGCACCAGCACCAGCAGCCAGCACTAAACCCGCTACACCAACTGAAACAACATTTGCACCCAAGTATTTAATTCCTTCTGTGAGTGCTTCAAATGGTCGTCGTCGTCCAGGTGCGAATATGAACAGTTATTTAGATATGGCGCGTCAAGTAAAAACTCCTGGCTAAGTTGTTCAGGTGACAGGTGAGTAAAGGTAGGGTGTTGATTTTGTACCTTTTCATGGGTTAAAAATTCATGCACAATCTTTTCCTTTCCTGGCTGAGTAAAATGTGCAGTGGGAAAAGTTATTTTTCGCCTTCTTTAAGTAAAAAGTAATGAGTAATAAGTAATAAGTATTTACTCATTACTCATTATTCATCAGGACTTAAGCAAGTGTCACAATTGGTGGTTGGTGCGTGACGCTATAAGCCTCATGACTACGTTCAAATATTCTTGCTGCCTCACGCACCCTACAGAAAAAATATGCCAGTTTCGTAAGTCCTACTCATTACTCATTACTCATTACTCATTACTCATTACTCACAGACTAGACTAAGGCTCTTGTGCCTGATATTTGTTAAATATTAGTCCACTATATAAATGAAATGCTGAGTCCCAATAGGTCTTCTCTCTGCGAAACAGGTGGATGTGAGACTCTATTTTACTCAGCATTTCTGTTTGTTCTAGGACTGTCTGAGCAAAGGGTGTAAAGTCTGAGTAATATTTGACTGATTGTAGATATTGCCTGAGCCAGTCTAGTAGATGATTCCAATTGATTCTGATGGTATTTTGATGAGCTGAGGGAGTGATTTCTACAGCTTGTTGAAAATTATAACTGCGATCGCGTTCCGCCCGCCGTTGGCGATCGCATATTCGCAAAATACAACGTCTCTCTGGTAAGTGTAAATCACAAAATTGGGCATAGTCTTGGGTTTGAGTTTTGCGTTCTAGTTGACGATGTACGTTAACATCCACAACTTGCTCAAAAATAGGCAATAGTCCTAAGACTTGTGCAGAGACTTCCGACCAATCAAAGGTGAGAGAACCAACTATATTTGTGTGGTTAGAGCAAATTACAGTCGCTTTTGGCTGTGATTGGGCAAAATGCTGCACCTGATAAACTTGAATTTGTGTAATTGCTTTCAAGGTTGTCCAAAAACAAGGGATACCAGCCTGTTGTAACTGCATCCCATAAAACTTGAGTTCACCAATGCGTCCACTGCGATAATATTTCCAAGAACGACTAGGAAGTAATAACTTGGCAGTGTAGGGATCTAGCTGCATAATTTGAGCAAATTTAGCTGCTAATTGGTTTTTTTGTTCATTATCGAGAGGTTCTAATATTAATACTCCCGGTTCTGTATTACTGGGTTCGGCTGTAGCTTCAGCAATGGCTCTTTGTTTTTGTTCTTTTTGAATGTCTTGCAACCTTTGCAAAGCCTGCCGTGTTTGTGAGACAATACGATGATTATTTGTCATTAACAACAATCGCCGATAAAGTTTTTCAGCCTCTTGATACTTTGCGGAAATTTCCTGTAGCCTGGCAAAATAAAATACAACCCAAGGATTATCCGGTGATTCTTTTAGCAGTGGTTTAAGTAACTTCGCTGCTGTTTTATAATCTTTATGCTCAAAAGCGATCGCAACTTGCTCAATCATGAGACATCCCATGCACACTGGTGATAACTCATTTATACTTCACAAGCTGCGGAAATTAGGGATAATGCTACGATGGGTGCGGTAACTGCTCGTAAGATGCGACGACCTAAAGATACTGGTTGAAATCCCACCGCTATTGCTTCCTCAATTTCTCTATCTGTCCAGCCTCCTTCCGGCCCGGTAGCAATCACAACATCACCAGATTGCTGGTTAATTACACTTTGAAGATGGCTATACTCACCACGCGCTTCACAAAGATAACGGTGAGTTGCTGTGCTATTAATCACAGCTTCTTTAAAAGTCACAGGCTCTAAAATTGTCGGGACAAAAGCCCGTTCTGATTGTTCGGCTGCTTCTGCGGCAATGCGTCGCCAACGTTCCAGCTTTTGGGGACTAGGATTTAGTAAAGTGCGATCGCTCAACACTGGTGCAATACAAGCTACTCCTAATTCTGTGGAAATACGTACCACTTCATCAAAGCCGCTACCTTTAGGTAAAGCCATGATTAAAGTCACCGCTACAGGTAACTCAGTAGTGACAATTAACGGTTCTAATACTTGTGCTTGCTCTCCAGTAATCTCAGCTAACCACCACTTACCTAGTCCATCCATCGCAATAAATTGCTCACCCTCACGCAAACGTAACACCCGCTTTAAATAATGTTCTTGTTGGGGTGTGAGTAAAATTTGACTGTCTTGGAGTTGAGAGGGTGCGATCGCAATTCGTTGTAGTTGAGCCATGAAATTTTAAAGCAGTGATGAGGATGGCTATAATCTTTTATCTAATACGCCTGATGTGAATTAGGAAAACCGTCTATCCAATAAATAGTAGGGGCGGGTTAACAAATATCTTTCATGATTAACTTTTGATATCTGTGAACCCGCCCCTACAAATATCTTGATCAACTCTCAGATTCAGAGTGCGGGTTTGTGAACTGTGAGCAATAGCTAGACAAGCATATTTGAGATTAATTGAGTAGTTTAGTACATATAGATTACAATGGGGAGGATAAAGTACATCAAAACAAGCGTTAGTTTTATAACAAGGCAGTCTCAATTACAATGTTTGACGGATTTTGGGATAATGTTTTTCGCTACCCCCGCTACTTGATTACTATCGTGTTAGGCCTGCTGCTCAACACCATAGAGCCATTATTCCCTCTATTAAAGCGTCCAGTAACTTTAGTGGCTATTTTGGGCTTATTTATAGGTGGCTTGGCGTTTCTCACTTTCACATTACGCGCAATGCTGGGACTAAGTACTATCTAGGCTTAAACTTTGCTGTATTGTAACTTGACTCTGGAAATTTTAGATTTTAAATTTGGGATTTGGGATTGAATCTAAAATCCAAAATCCCAAATTGTTTGACTCAATTGACTAAACTGAGTGCTGAGTTCTGTGAAGGGAGCAGGGCATAAGCAAAATAGCAGTCACTGTTTCGATATGGCTTATCTTGTTGTTATCCAACCTCTGTGGGGAGGTATGATTTATATGGCTACAAATCGCCGCGTTTCCCGTGTTGCTGAGTTGATTAAACGGGAAGTTAGCCAAATGCTAGTAAATGGTATTAAAGATGACCGTGTTGGTACAGGAATGGTCAGTGTAACTGATGTTGATGTTTCTGGGGATCTCCAACACGCCAAAATATATGTCAGCATATATGGCACAGATGAAGCCAAAGCAGAAACAATGGCGGGTTTAAAGTCAGCCACTGGTTTTGTACGGAGTGAACTGGGGGCGCGGGTGAGGCTGCGTCGTACACCAGAGGTGATTTTTATTGAAGACCGTTCGATTGAACGGGGTACTAAAGTACTATCACTATTAAACCAGCTTGAGTATGAGCGATCGCGCAATAAAACTGATGAAACTGATGAAACTGATGAGCAGCTTTCAGAATAATCGGCTTCAAAA
The DNA here is from genome assembly GCA_050633005.1 of Trichormus sp. Classification (GTDB taxonomy): domain Bacteria; phylum Cyanobacteriota; class Cyanobacteriia; order Cyanobacteriales; family Nostocaceae; genus Trichormus. The sequence continues at coordinate 23,179 of JBODRP010000016.1, forward strand.
CAACTGTCTTTTCCCCTGCCCCCTGCTCCCTGCCCCCTTGCCATCAACGGGATAGTATATTTTTTTAATTGGAAGTCCGCAACCCATTCCCAGACGTGTTTTAGCCACGTCTGTTTTTATTTGAAAGACTCAAAATTAGGGGTGAGAACCCCTAAAGCTTTTATGGGAAAAATGTTACGATCTGGCAGTCAAACTACTGAGTTTGATTTCTTGATCAGAAACTTCCAGATAAAAAATATCCAAATCTTGATACAGCAGATTCGATGTTTATGAGGTACAACAACTGATTGAAAAAAGTAATCAATAGTGAGTAATGAGTCAGAAATTTACTTATTACTTATTACTTATTACTTATGACTCATGGTGTATCTCACTTACTTCAAAATTGCTGTCAGTGTACTGATAGTAAAACCACTAGCTAAATAAAAATTCATAATTCTGTTTTTATGTACTTACGTAACCATATGTTAGGAGATGATGACTTAGGTCTTAATTGTCACATTGATGACTTCCCAAGTACCCCTGTAGTTGGATATCAGTCTTGAATGGCTACTGTTACTCTAGAAACATCTCATTTCAACCTAAGACAGATGTTCCTAGCAATCAGTTAGTTAATTAAATTCAGCTTAATCAAACAATTGTCTGCTTTAAGAAATTATTAACTTATGCCTTTTGAGAGGTCTTACTAGTGTAGGGTAGCCCTTAGCTAGATAATATCCGCAACAGTTTATACACTCGCTTCCGCTAGCAATTTCTGCTTTTGTTGTGACGAGTTGGTCTTTGCATCTCTATTGAGATAGGTCTGTTGTACTAATGAATTTTCTGGCAGGTTGAAGTCAGCCACCAGTTCATTCTAAAATTTGATGCTATGCAGTAAATGTCATGAGAACTTGACATTCTTAACATTTATTTACATAATTTTGTGGGGTATAGCGTCAAAATGGAATCAGTTCCGTATAGCAAACTACAAAACCCTAAGCGCAAGTCTAATTTTTGTCATGTTTGTTCCCTATAATTGCTGGGAACACTATTTACGTGTAAATTTGTGAGTAAAAACCATGAGTGTGAATACGGTGCCCTCTATAAATTACTACTCTCTAGATGTAATTCAGGACGAAGCACGCCGACTGGTAGAAAAAGGAATGGTGAGCCGACAGCAGCCAATATATACGCTGTGTCAGTACATTCCTGCTAGAGAGTGGGTTTGTGTAGAGTGTGAGTTAGAGAAGTGTGATTTCTTGTTACGCGATCGCATCGGCGATCTCATTGGTCGTGAACAATGGGATAATGACTAATCCTGGATTATTCAATATATAAATTTAGATTTTGGATTGGGACATGACTAGATTTGGCGACAAAAGATTTATTACCCAAATTGAGGGACAATCTCTGGTTTTGATAACTCCTTCCCAATCTAAAATCTGAGTATTTCTAATTAGCCCCAAGCATTTGATTCTGATTCGTAATTACAGATCCCCCTTAATGAGATTTTTGATTGAAAACGGCGGGAAACTCGATCCCCATGCCCAAAAACTCCATCCCCTTGTGGGTGGAGTTTTTTATTCAAGGTAAGATTTGATTTTTTGTTCCATTGCGTCGCTAATAATTTCTTTACCTATGCTGGGTTGCTCAAGATTAACGCGAATGAAATTAGTTGTATCTGTAGCTGTAAATTTATTGTCGTTATTAGAATCTTTGATGATTCTAATAAAAAGAGCGTTTTGACTGGAAACAACAACCCAATTAATGATTTTGGTGTTATTTGGTGTGACTTGCTGAAGATTCTTTCCTGATAAATCAGAAATATAGCCAATTACAGCATCTTCTTGGTTGAGTTCTTGATCTTGGTTAGTATCTTGGTTAATAATTTGATAAAGCCAAACTCTTGTAGGTGACTGCGGTGGTGTTTTAGTGTCTATGAAATGGAACGAATTGATAATTGCTTTTTTATCGAGGAGAAGATGAGTTTCACCGTCTTGTTTACGATAAAATATTAAGTTATATAAAGTTGTATTACTTCTTTTATAAGAACTTGAACTATCTAAAATATTTGACCTGTTTGAATCTCCTTTTACCTGAACAGGAATCATTAAATAATCTGACTGTTCTTTAATAATAAAGTCACCATAGCTAATTTCCGGTGCTTTTTGTTGTGGTAAATTTGCTTTTGCCTGCTCTGTTCTTCTTTCCAAAGAGGCACTACAAGATAAGCAATAAGTAGTTAAAAATAGGGTTAATGTTAACAACCGATAATTATGTTTCATGGATTCATGACCGTTAAAATCACCATAATATTGAAAAACCTGGTACGGGTTGACCAGGTTTTTCAATATCTATTGATTTCAAACGTTTAAAGTTAGTCAAAAAGTGATTGAGAAAGTTTCTAACTAGGGTGAACAGTGTAACTAGCAAATTCAGCAATCCTTGTTTTTCCGCTTTGGGATTTGGCTTTGCCTTTTCGGGGCTTTTGACCACATGACATAAATATGCTGAACAGTGCTTGGGCTGATGACGGGAGACATCGAGTCATTTACCCTTTGGTTTGATTTGCTTTGTGTGATGTCTTGATATTTAAGTTAGCACTGAGTTTGGTGATGATCAATCCTTACTTTACTAAAGTTGATATTTTGTAGATTTTTGCAATAAGGGTGGGGATTGGGCAGGGGGCAGGGGGCAATTTATTAGGTTTAACAGCTTACCAATTCCACATTACAGGATTCTGATCGAGAGGGTCGGTGACAAGGCGGCCGATCGCATCAATTTGGGCAATTTCATCAGCAGAAAGTTTGACATCGACGGCTAGGGCATTGTCTTTGGCTTGTTGGGGATAACGCGCGCCTGCGATCGCATTTGTTTGCGGTTGAGCAATTAACCAAGCTAAAGCCAACTGAGCTAAAGTACAATTATGTGCTGCTGCTATCGGACGCAGTTTTTCTAAAGCTTGTGCAGCGTGTTGAAAATTCTCACCTTGAAATAACTTATTTTGAGCGCGGTTATCTCCGGGATCAAACTGATGCCCCGGTGAAAATTTTCCGGTTAACAATCCTTGGGCTAGGGGTGAATAAGCCAAGATAGAAATATTATTTTCCACACAATAAGGCATCGCGTCCTTTTCTACCTGTCGCCAAAATAGAGAGTAGGGAGGCTGTAAACTATCAATACGTCCATACTGGGCGGCTTCAGCTAATTGAGTGCGGGAAAAGTTAGAAACACCAATGGCGCGAATCTTACCTTGTGCTTTGAGATCATTAAGGGCGTTCATGGTTTCCGCAATTGGCACAATCTGACTATTGAAAGAACCAGACGGCCAATGAATTTGGTAAAGATCGATGTAATCAGTTTTGAGATTTTTGAGGGAGCGATCGCAAGCTGCAATTACTTGGTCATACTTAAGATGGTTGGAGAAAACTTTAGTTGCATACTCTACTTGATCCCGGACATCAGATAAAGCTTCAGCGACAATTTGCTCAGAATGTCCTTCACCATAAACCTCCGCCGTGTCTATGGTAGTGATGCCAGCTTCAAAGGCGGCTCGAATAGTTTTAATTGAGTCAGCATCCTCAATTCCCACCCACATTTTTTTACCTGCTTGCCAAGTTCCCATGAGAATGGGTGTAATGTGTACATCAGATGTACCAAGTCTGCGCTTCTGCATAACCTTTCCTTAATTCATATCCCTGGATAGTTTTATACTGTAACGGTCTTTGGTCAAAATTAAATCAGAGTTACAGTAGATGCTTATGCTGACGGAATTGGCTCAAACAGTGCATACCCTCAAAGAGTGGGCAGTTGCAGTTAATGCTTTAGAAACTGGTAAAACAATTATGTTGCTGCGTAAAGGCGGTATTCATGAACAGCGAGGACGTTTTCAAGTGGCGCATCAGCAGGTTTTACTTTACCCCACCTATGAGCATCAGCAATCTAGCTTACTCAAAGCTGAATATGCTGATCTTGTACATCCAGTCACACCAGGATGGCATCCAGAAACAATACGGATTGGTAGTTGGGCAGAGATTACCGATATTTTGCCAGTTAGTGAGCAGTCAATTGTCAACAACTTACTACCTTTTCATATCTGGAATGATAACTTTATCCGCGATCGCCTGAAGTGGAAACCCCAGCAACCAATATTTGTTCTCTTACTACGGACTTACCAACTACCCCAAGCTCAAGAAATTCCCTATCGTGCAGAGTATGGTGGTTGCAAATCATGGATTGATCTAGAATCGCCTGTGCAACTACAAGGTTCAACCCCAGTTTTATCTCAATCCTGTTACCAAGAGCTAGTCGCAGACATTTATAAAGTGGTCAAAACTGATCACTAAATCATCTATAATTCGTCACAAAAGTTTAAGAATTTGCAAAACCGTAATTCTTGATACATACATCTTTAGTATCCCCAGATAACATTAAAAAAATCTTATTCGTGCCTTAAATTGAAGCACAAACATTTCCATAATTCGTCTATCTACATAGCTTGCAATCAGCAATTTCAATGTCGGACATTTATTTAAGTAATTGTACGATTTGAGATTGTAGATAAGTTGACTACCCTAGTAAAATTTAAAACTATCCCACAAGGGTGAAGAAGTATTGACAGAAAGCTGCCAATATGCAGTATAAGCACAAAGTAATGGAGTTTGCCATGTATCGACAAATGTGTTGGATCTCTAAAACTAGCGGAGACGGAGAGAAAATCTTATATCTGCAAACTGCGCCTCATCAACCTTGGCGACCCTACACAACTTTCCCCCAATATTCAGTACCAGATTATCAAGTTCCAGGTGGCTCTAAAGGTTGGGCAACTTATCAAAAATTGCTCAAAGCTGGTTGGACACTAGTATCCAGCGCACGAGCCAATGAATTTGGCAGCAGTGATTATGCAGAGTCAACAATCAATAGTCAACAGTCAAACAATTTTGGAATTTAAAGTTAGAGATTGAGTGTCAACCTAACCATCAACCTTCTACTCCCCATTTTCAGATGTGGCTTGAGTAGTTGTGACTCTGGTGTTGAGTTTTTGAAGTAAAGTTTGAATATTTGTCAGAGTTGCTGTTTTGATGGTTGGTTGTTGCTCTAACCAGTTATTTGCCTGTTGTTCGCCTTCTTTGACTGCTAAGATCAACGCACCCCAAGCTTGAACTGCTGCTCTATTGGGATTGACTTTGAGTTCAGCTAAGACTCGTTTCCATAACCGACCTTGATCATTTTTTAAGAGAGTAGCGATTTCTTGAGTGTTTTGTGGTGAGTTCTCAAACACCTGTAAAGCTTTTTCCCAACGGCCATCAACTAAATCTGCTAGCACCTGTTGGCTGGGACTCGCCCAAGTTTTATCAGCTTGGGTTTTAGTAAGTTGGGAGTGTAACCGAATCAGATCAATTTGTGCTTGCGCTGTAGCTGGTAAAAAGTCTCGGCGTTGTTTTTTGAGCGATTGCAACCATTGAAATGCAGGTGTCCATAAGCCACTGCGGGCAATCAACAGAGCATTTCGGAAGGAATTATCTTGAATAGCTGATGGTGTGAGAGTAATGGGTTCTAATTGCAGAGGTTTGAGGTATAGCTTGAGAGTTTTAACTTGATAAACTTGTAACTGTGGTTCTAGACCAATAGTTTGATCAATGACTAATTCTTTTTGACTATCTCCTGTTACCTGCTCCCATTTGGGTAGTTGACCATTGGGACTTGTCCAAGAGAGCATTTGTTGTAGATTACTCCGTTGGGGATTGTAATAGATAATGTGACCGTAAGCGATCGCATGAGTGCCTTGTTGACGCTCACCCTGTAAATATAACCAGACTCCTCTCCCTGGTGTTTTGCCTTCAAAGCGTTGAATCTGGGTTAACGGTAAGGTCTGACTAGCTTCTATATTTTCTAATGTGGGATCAACTAAGGGAGCAAAAGCAAAAGATTCTTCTACTCCTGTGATGGCTAGTTGGTTCGTTAAACGATAAAATTTTTCCGGCTGTGCTTGGTATTGCAGGTTTTCTATCTGATAAACCCTCAGTTCTACCACTTCCTGACAATGAGATTGACAGTTGGCACGTTGGCGCAACACTGGGAGAACAAAAGAGTTATCGTCTTCATCTAAAGCTATTGTCTCCCCAACAATTTTTTGTTTGTGACTCAAACTATCCCGAATTTGCTGGAGAGTCTGGGGATTTTGGCTGTGACTCATGGGAATTTGCGCCCACTCTGGTAGAACAATATTGAGCCAACCCAGTTGTTGGGGATCGAAAATCAATAGCACTCCAATCCAGGTAGCAGAGATAACTAACCCTGCACCAGTTAGTAAAATTGCGATCGCTATAATTGAAGACAAATTCATCCTTTTCCTTTTCCCAGATTCAGGTTTAGAGGAAACACCCTGAATTGCCCCAACAGCAGGTTTATCATCCCCAGACGAATAGCGATGTGCCATATTAATGCTCTGTTAATACACAGGAAAATTTTATTTATTGTTTTTCTTTTATACTCGCAGTTTAACTTATTGCCTAGTTGTCTGGGTGTTTAAATTGTTCTCAGGATTGGGGACTGGGGAAGAAAAACGAGACGAGTTGCAGCGTTCCTTTTCATGGGATGAAAAAAAAAGGTTTGGCTCATCACCAAACCTCTCTTTAAATCCAGTGCATAACAACATCCCGGATTAATTTACCTATTATTTTCATACTCTCGCATCTTCCTAGGGGATGTATGCAAATGCAGCAAAAACTGATATTACATTATTTAGGTATTAACTAATACATATCATAGGAGACAAAAAAAGACGGGTTACACCCGTCTACATAGCTTGAAAGTGGTAATACACCTTGGAGGTTGAAAAATAGTAAATTTAATAGGTTGTAAGGTATATAGATGCCGCGCTTAATGTTGCAACTACACTTATCCTTGCAATCAGTACAAAGATATCAAAGAGAATTTTCCATAAGTTGCCAAAATGCCAAAATTTTAGTATCAGCTTATGGAAATATTCATGGGTAATATCGGTTATAATTGGGAAATTGCGCTGATTTTGTGAAAAAAGCAACTTCTTGCCCCTGTATGACAAGCAATATCACCGATTTGCTCTATTTTGAGTAAAATCGTGTCACCATCACAATCATAAAAGAACTCTTGGACTTTCTGAATATGCCCAGATGTCGCGCCTTTATGCCACAATTCACCACGGGAACGACTCCAATAATGAGCTTCCCCAGTAGATAAAGTTTTGTGAATTGATTCGGCATTCATCCAAGCCATCATTAAGACAGTACCATCAAGATAATCTTGTGCGATCGCTGGAATTAAACCCTGTTCATTAAACTTCAACTTCTCTATTATTTCCACAACATTACCTCCTAAAAAATACACTTATCAGTCTCCAACTAGATAGAAGAAACACCTTTTTCATCCCCTACACCCGTAAACCCCCACACCAGGGTGTTGATTTTGTACCTTTTCAGGAATGAAAAATTCAAGCACAATCCTTTCCTTAACTAGCTGAGTAAAATTTGCCTTGGGAAAGGTTATTTTTCACCTTATTTAAGGGACTTCCAGATAAAAAAATATCCAAACTGTAGAGTGCGTCAGTATGAAGCATCTCTTGGTATAGTTAGGTTTTCTCACACTGACGCACCCTACTAAGCTGTTTATTTGGGATAATTTATTTTTTGGTGTTCCCTAAGTAACCAGTAATAAGTATTTACTCATTACTCATTACTCATTACTCATTACTCATTTAATTTGCTTCACCGATGATGATACCAAAACTGTATAAAAATGTAGAGACAAGAAAATTCTCATCTCTACAGGGAACACACTAAAGAAACATCTACTCTAGCCAAAACTTATTAATGAAAACTGGCTTTGTGTCGCACCAAATTCATAAATTCCTCACGAGTGCGTGCATCATCAGCAAACACACCACGCATTGCACTAGTAACAGTCCAAGAACCAGGTTTCTGCACACCACGCATTACCATGCACATATGAGTGGCTTCTACTACTACAGCTACCCCTTGGGGTTTGAGTAAACCTTGTAGCGCATCAGCAATTTGCAAAGTCAGCCTTTCTTGTACTTGCAAACGACGTGCATACATTTCACAAATTCGCGCAATTTTTGATAACCCAATTACCTTACCATTGGGAATATAAGCAACATGAGCGCGTCCAATAATGGGCAAGATATGATGCTCACAAGAACTGAAAATATCGATATCCCGAATTAATACCATTTCATCAGCATCTTCTGTAAATACTGCTCCATTGAGCAGTTCATCTAAAGATTCATGATATCCTTTGGTAAGAAATTGCAAAGCCTTCACCACTCGTTTAGGAGTATCTAATAAACCTTCTCTATCAGGATTTTCTCCTAAGCCAATTAACAAAGTACGTACAGCCTGCACCATTTCCGCTTCGGTGACAGTTGCTGAATGCTTAGTAGGTAAAGATGACACTAACTGAGCAGCAGAATTTGCATCGGGACGAATCGATAAAGTCATTTTCTTGGTTTATTAATTGGTAGAAAATTATCAAGTAAGGTAATGCAGGCTTAAAGAGCATCATTACTTGTTGCATTCGTTAACATTCAACTGTTAACACTTCTTAATCATATCAAACATTGCTCAAGTTGTGTATGAATTTGATCAGAATCTAATTTTCTACCAATAAAAACTAACTGATTCTTGGGTGGAGTGCGCCATTCATCACCGTCGAGGTTATAGCGTGGGCCACTCAGTTGAAATATGTGCCGCAATTCACTATCGCTAAACCATAAAATCCCCTTAGCTCGGAAAACATTCTCTGACATTTCTTCAGAGAGAAAGTTTTCAAATTTATGGACATCAAAAGGTCTATCATATTGAAAGGATATGGACACAAACCCGTCATTCTCTAAATGATGAGAGTGATGTTTGTGATGATGGTGGTCATGATGGTCATGGTGGTCATGGTGGTCATGGTGGTCATGGTGGTCATGGTGGTCATGGTGGTCATGATGATGATGATCATCTTCTAGATCATGGTCAGTATAATTATTTGTAGGAGTTAGACCTACACCTAAAATTAAAGGTAGAGCTACTTCACCATATTTCGTGTGTAAAATTCTTGCCCCATTTTTCACATCATGAATGTAACTTTCTACTTCTTGCAGTTTATCTGAAGTTACAAGGTCTGTTTTATTCAGGAGAATAATATCACCATAGGTAATTTGTTTTAAAGCTGCTTCACTTTCAAAATGCTCTCGGTTAAATGTTTCTGCGTCAACTACAGTTAAGATTGAATCTAGACTAGTTAAATCTCGCAGTTCTGTGCCTAGAAATGTTAAAATAATTGGCAATGGATCAGCTACACCCGTGGTTTCAATTACCATATAATCAATACGGTCTTCTCGTTCTAACACACGATAAACAGCATCAACTAAGCCATCATTAATAGTACAACAGATACAGCCATTGCTGAGTTCCACCATATCTTGATCTAAAGAAACTAGCAGTTGGCTATCAATGTTGATATCTCCAAACTCATTTACTAAAACCGCAACTTTTAAATCTTGCTTGTTTTTGAGAATTTGATTGAGGAGTGTAGTTTTACCACTTCCTAAAAATCCTGTGATGATTGTAACAGGCATTCCCCGTTTAGGAATATCAGGAATTATGTTTTGAGTTGGTGCAGTGATAGTATTCATAGCGCAGTGATATTTTGATAAACTACTCGATTCAGGTGAAGTATGGACGATTTGATTCAGGAATTTTTAGCAATTCTAGCCTCTTGTAAAAGATGCGCCAGTTCACTTAATGTCATTGCTCCTAAATCTCCAGCTTGTCTAGTTCTCACACTTAAATTTTGATTTTCTACTTCTTTCTTACCCACAACAGCCACAACGGGAATTTTTTCTAATTCTGCTGTGCGAATTTGCTTACCTAAACGTTCCCCAGTATTATCTATTTCTACTCTAAAACCAGATTTTTTAAACTCACTGGCTACAGATTCCGCATATTCTCTCACATCATCACTAACTGGTAATAATCGCAGTTGTACTGGTGCTAACCACAAGGGAAAATCACCAGCGTAGTTTTCAATTAAGATACCAAAAAATCTTTCTAGTGAACCAAAAATAGCCCGATGAATCATAATTGGTCTTTGACGACTACCATCAGCCGCAATATATTCCATATCAAAGCGTTCTGGTAAATTAAAATCTACTTGAATAGTAGAACATTGCCACAAACGACCAATAGCATCTTGAATTTTGATGTCAATTTTAGGTCCATAAAAAGCACCTCCACCAGCATCAACAACATAATCCCAGCCTTTAGTATCTAAGGCGGCTTTTAAGGCGGAAGTTGCTAGTTCCCAAACTTGATCAGTTCCTACAGATTTATCAGGACGAGTGGAAAGATTCACCTCATAATTTTTAAAACCAAAGTCTGATAAAATCTGCTCTGTGAGATTTAAAACTCCTAAAATTTCATCGGTAATTTGCTGAGGTAAACAGAAAATATGAGCATCATCTTGGGTAAATCCTCTGACGCGCATTAAACCATGTAAAGCCCCAGAACGTTCATAACGATAGACTGTACCTAATTCCGCCCATCTTAAGGGCAATTCTCGATAGGAATGCAATTGATTTTTATAAATTAAAACATGAAAGGGACAATTCATGGGCTTAATTTGATAAGCCTGATTTTCCACTTCCATTGAGTCAAACATATTCTCTTGATAGAAGTCAAAATGACCTGATGTTTTCCATAAATCAAGATTGGCTACATGGGGTGTGTAGAGTAATTGATAACCTGATTCGAGGTGAGATTTGCGCCAATAATCTTCAATAATATAGCGAATGCTTGCGCCTTTGGGATGCCAAAATACTAACCCGCCTCCAGCTTCTTCTTGAATGCTGAATAAGTTAAGTTCTTGACCTAATTTTCGATGATCACGGCGTAAAGCTTCTGCTCTTTGTTTGAGATAAGCTTGTAATTCTGTTGCGGTTTCCCAGGCTGTACCGTAAATACGCTGTAGTTGGGGTTTGGTTTCATCGCCTAACCAATACGCACCAGCAATGTTGAGTAGTTGGAAAGCATCAGGGGCGATTTCTCCGGTAAAATTAATGTGTGGCCCTGCACATAAATCCCACCAATAGTTATTAGCTGGTTGAATGTCGCTGACAAATAATGATGATTCTGTCTGTCCAACTTCGGGACTACCAATAAAGTAGCGGGTGATGATTTCTCTTGGGGGAATGCGTTCTAAGATTTCTAATTTGTATGGTTCATTTAATTGGGTGATTTCGGTGCGAATTTCCTCTCGTTCTACTTCTTCCCGGATGATGGGGAGGTTGGCTTTAATTATCCGGCGCATTTCTGTGGCAATTTTTTCTAAGTCATCGGGGGTGAGGCTGACTGGACAATCAAAGTCGTAGTAAAATCCGGTTTCTGTAACTGGGCCAATTGCTACCTTCGTCCCTGGATATAGCTGCTGTACTGCCATCGCCATGATATGGGCGCAGGTATGGCGAATGCGTGTGAGGTTGTCGCTATCATGCTGCTGTGATTTTTCCTGGGACTGGGTGAGGGAATTGACCATATATAGTATTTGTTAATTCAAAATTGTTGTAACTATCTGCTGAGGCTAGAAGGACTAAAGTCCTGACTACGAAATGGTTTTGGCAACTGGGTTGAGGTGTTGCTGTGATGTTAATTGTAGGCTATTCACCAAAGAATGAGAATCGTTATCATGATAGCGTAAAAGAAGTGTTTTGGTTGAAAATAAATAAAGATCATCAACTATGGAAGCGGAGTAGCCTTGATTACTAGAGAAGAAATTACTATCGAAGTTCCCTCAGAGGTGGCTGAGGCTTACCGTAACGCCTCTGAAGAAGATCGTAAACAGTTGCAACTCAAGATTGCTGCAATTATGCAGTCTCAATTGACAATTTCCAGACAAGAAGCACTAGCACGCTTGAGAAACACAATGGATACAGCTAGTAGTGAAGCACAAGCAAGAGGATTAACTCCTGAAATTTTAGAATTGATTTTGAATGATGATGAATAAACAACAGAAAGAAATATAGCGATTTCCAGTTAAGTGAGGTACAGATAATATTTTGAAACGCAGAGGGGCGCGGAGTAAAGCGCAGAGGTACGCAGAGATTTGTACATCAGCAGAGTAGGAAATGCTATAACCAAAATTACTTTACATTTAAATAGCCTGTTTTAAATGATACTTGTCTTGTAGGAAATCAAATAACCAATCTTTGACGCGGTGGGTGGCGTGACAGTCGTCTTCATTGTAGCTGCTGATGATTTCTAAGAGAGAACGATCGCCTGTTTCCAACCATTGCTCATACCAGTAAATACACTTAGCTCCACTGGCTTCTGGATTACGCCATTCAAATCCTAACCAGCGAGCGATCGCTTTTAGGGCATAACTTTCTATGGGTAATGCTACAGTGGCGGTAAGATATTCGTAAATATCGACAAATCTATTTAAGACTGGCTGGACTAATTTATTAGGGGTACGATACAACTTGGCTAGGCGTTTGACAGTATCTAGTTCGTAAACACAAAAATGATAAATCGGTGCGTCGGGATATTGCCAAACTAACTCTAGAAATTGTTGCCAAATTAATTCTTCTTGTTCTGGATTTTCTGCTAAGAAAGAATAAAATTTCTTGGTGTTGGTTTGTTTATTCACCACCAACACCCCTAAAAGATAATCTAAATTTAAATCTGGTTGGGCTTCAATATCAAAGTACAGTTCTATCGGAGAGTTGGGGGTAATATCTAGTTCCTGGGGTGGAAATGGTAAAATCAGAGGTCGATTTTGTAAGACTGATTGGGCTTGAATGACTAACTTAGTGGCGACTTGAGAATCGAAACCGACAAGATTTTCTAAAGTATCGGGAGTAGTATCAGCGAGAGATTCCAGGGTTGTGATAGAGAGGGTTTGCAGTTGGGTGTAGCGAAGGGGAGAGACTCCCGGTAACAGAGACAGGTGTTGCTCAGACTTAGCGATCGCATAACATTGACTATGCCACTGACAAAGATTACACTTCTGACGGGAGATAAATATTTCTGGTTTAGTTTCCGCTTCTATAGCCTGGATGAACTCCTGCAAAATTGCTTGCATTTGCTGTGTCCATCTAGATAAATCTATGGGATACTTGCTTTGTTTAGTCCGTAGCATTAACCAAGCCGTTGACGGTGTTACCCCTTGCACTGTAGCTAAAACTGCGGTATGAAAAGCAGTCACTACTTGGTATTCTTGTTTAGGACGCTTACCCAGTTCAATATTGACTGGTACATACATCCACTTCCCAAAACATGATTCTCCTGGCTGTTTGACAAGTAAATCAGGACAACTGAGCAAAGTAGGATGATAAGACGCTGGTTGTGCATCGAGTAACTGACTGTAATTAGCTAACAGCACTCCCTGATAAATATAATCAACCCCACGCTGCATTAATTCTATAGTAGCGGCTTGCCCAGCTTGCCATTGTCCTCTAGGGTAATCTGGTTTTGCATAGGGGAATTGCGCCAAAATACTTAAGCGATGGGCGTTTTTGTCCTGTTGTAGTTTTACCAACAATTCACTAGGCGTATCTCGTTGAGTTTTATCACCGTGAATATCTAAAACTGGACGGCGTTTACAGCGTTGGTATTGCAGGAGGTGTTCAGCATTAATTAGCATTCAGGTTGGGCATATCAATTCAAAATTCAAAATTCAAAATTCAAAATTCAAAATTAAGGAGTTTTGGGCATTGGGCATTGGGCATTGGGCATTGGGCATTGGGCATTGGGCATTGGGCA
>JBODRP010000017.1:0-36826 GCA_050633005.1 Trichormus sp.
ACCCCGCCACTACACCCCCCCAGACAACCACAGAAATCAAACCCGCAGCAGATGGACGCTACTTCATAGTCGCCGACAATCAAGAGGCCAGTTCCCTAACAACTGCCAAACAGGTAGTTCCTGATGCTTACTTATCAACCAATCAAAAATTAATTTATCTCGGTGCGTTAACAACAAAAGAAGAAGCCGAACAAAGGCTAAAACAGCTACAAGCTAAAGGCATTAAAGCGAGAATCCAACAGCCTTGAATCGGAAAAATTTATTTAGGATAGGATTGGGGAAACAATTTAATTGAGACATGAATTGCCCTGCAATGGAGAGCCGACATGGAATTGATCAAGCGGATCGTCAGAGTGATCAACGCTAATCTCAACAGTTTCCTAGACAATACCGAAGATCCAGAAAAAGTTCTGGAGAAAACTGTCATGGAAATGCAGGAAAATTTAGTCTTGCTGCGTCAGGGAGTAGCCCAAGCGATCGCCACACAAAAACGCACAGAACGCCAAGCCGCATCTGCCCAATCCGCAGCAGAAGAATGGTATCGTCGCGCCCAACTGGCTCTCAATCAAGGTAATGAACCCCTAGCCAGGGAAGCTCTCACCAAACGCCACGCCTACCTAGAAACTGCTACAGCGTTGAATAACCAAATACAGCAGCAAAATCAACTAGTAGTCAGGCTCAAACAGGATATGCGAACCCTAGAGTTAAAAATAGCCGAAGCCAAAACAAAAAAAGATATGTTTATTGCTCGCGCCCGTGCAGCACAAGCATCCTATAAACTCCAAGATATGCTCAGTGAAACTTCTGCCACTAGCAGCTTGAGTGCTTTTGAACGCATGGAAGAAAAAGTTTGGCAACTAGAAGCCCAATCAGAAGCCATTGCCCAACTAGGTAATAATGATTTAGAAAAGAAATTTACCGCTCTAGAAGCTGCTCAAGACGTGGATCGGGAACTAGAATCGATGAAATCCCATCTCCTACACGATGGGGAAAATAAACAGCAACTACCCCCAAGTTGAAAGCAGGGGGGCAGGGAAGCAGGGGAGCAGGGGAGCAGGGGAGCAGGGGGGCAGGGGGACAGGGGAGCAGGGGGGCAGGGGGGCAGGGGGAGACAAGGGAGACAAGGGAGACAAGGGAGGCAGGGGGCAGATCACAAGTGTAGGTTTTTTGCCAAGTAGTGAGTAATGACTCTTAGCCTAATGAAAGAATAATCGTTTTACTAACCGCTACACCCTTACACCCTTACACCCCTACACCCCTACACCCCTAAACCTGTCACCAGGGGGCAGGGGTGAAAGAATATAATGATTCTACGTTGTCAAAATGCAATAATTTAATCTTTGGAAGTCCATAAGAATTTCAACAATTAGGTCATCTTGAGAATTTAGGGGATATCTTAGCAATTAGATTAGCGTCAGGATGTACCAATCCAGACCGGAAAGATTACATTAAAAATGGAAGTTATTAAGTAGTAAAAAAGCGAACCCCCAACCTAGCGCGTCAACTTCACAAGGAAAAACAAAGTTATGGGACTATTTGATCGGATTAAGCGAGTAGTTAGTGCTAACCTCAACGATTTAGTTAATAAAGCCGAAGATCCAGAAAAAATGCTGGAACAAGCCATCCTCGAAATGCAGGAAGACTTGGTACAGTTGCGCCAAGGTGTCGCCCAAGCGATCGCTGCTCAAAAACGCACAGAAAAACAATATAACGAAGCTCAAAACGAAATTAACAAGTGGCAACGCAATGCTCAACTAGCACTGCAAAAAGGCGATGAAAACCTAGCCAGACAAGCCCTAGAACGTAAAAAAACTTATACAGAAACTAGCACCGCCCTCAAAATTAGCCTCGATCAACAAAGCACCCAAGTTGAAACCCTCAAACGTAACTTAATCCAGCTTGAGAGCAAAATTTCTGAAGCCAAAACCAAGAAAGAAATGCTCAAAGCTCGTATCACCACCGCCAAAGCTCAAGAACAACTGCAAAACATGGTAAGCGGCATGAATACCAGCAGTGCAATGGCAGCCTTTGATCGCATGGAAGAAAAAGTCTTAATGCAAGAAGCCCGCGCCCAATCAGCCGCCGAACTAGCAGGAGCAGACTTAGAAACCCAATTTGCACAGTTAGAAGCGGGTAGCGACGTTGATGATGAATTAGCAGCCCTCAAGGCATCATTAGCACCTGCAACCCCAGCCAACCAACCCCAACTACCACCCCAACAACAACAGCAACAAACCCCCCCTCCTGCTCAATCTAACAACGTAGTTGACAGCGAGTTGGAAGCTCTACGCCGCCAATTGGATCAAATGTAAGATTTGCTAAGTACCAAGTATCAATAGTCCCACACCTCCTGGTAGTGGGATTTTGTTTTTAGTCAATAGTCAATAGTCACATACTCAATCGTTAACATTAGAAAATATCTATGCAATATAGACTATGGAGTGTTGACGACTTTGGGATACAGTATTTTGTGTGCCAACTTTGATCGATGCCAACTAATGGAGACTGCAATGAGTAAGGGTGTAATTGACATCACCGATGCTGAGTTTGAAACTGAAGTGTTGCAAGCCGAGCAGCCTGTATTAGTATACTTTTGGGCTTCCTGGTGTGGGCCGTGTCAATTGATGTCGCCACTGATTAATATAGCTGCTAATACTTATAGCGATCGCCTAAAAGTTGTAAAACTAGAAGTAGATCCTAACCCTGTGACGGTGAAACAGTACCAAGTAGAAGGTGTACCAGCTCTGAGACTGGTGCAAGGGGAAAAACTCTTAGCATCCACCGAAGGAGTAATCGGTAAAGATAAATTACTTCAGTTCCTAGATACGCACTTAAATAATAATTAGTCCATGAGTCAATAGTCTATAGTAAAGACCATTGACTATTGACTATTGTACAGACGCGAGTCATTGCGTCTCTACCAACTATATGACCCTCCGAATTTTAGATTTTAAATTTTGGATTTTGGATTAGTTTGAGTCAAAGCCCCACCCCTGGTGGGTGGAACAAATCTAAAACTTGTACTGAGCAGTTCGACAGGCTCACTGTATCACTTGTCGTTGGCGCAGCCTCTCGTAGAGAAGTATCGTCAATCTAAAATCCCCAAGCTGCATCTCTTTATGAGTGCAGTCAATCTAAAATCTAAAATCCAAAATCTAAAATTGATTGACTATTATGCAATTTGCCCAACGTTTACAACCCCTGCAATCTAATGTATTTGCTGATATGGATAGAGCCAAGTCTTTGGCTCTCAGAGCGGGGAAGGAGTTAATTGATTTATCGCTGGGTTCTTCTGATTTACCAGCCGAAGCTCATGTACTCGAAGCGATCGCCAAATCCCTTTATGATCCTAGTACCCACGGTTATTTACTGTTTAACGGGACGCGGGAATTTCGCCAAGCTGCGGCTAGCTGGTACGAACAAAAATTTGGGATAAAAGTTGATCCCGAAACCGAGGTACTGCCTTTAATTGGTTCTCAGGAGGGTACAGCCCATTTACCTTTGGCTTTACTCAATCCTGGGGATTTTGCGTTACTGCTTGATCCTGGCTACCCTTCTCATATGGGTGGAGTCTACTTAGCTAGTGGACAAATTCACCCCATGCCATTAACAGCAGAAAATGATTTTTTGCCTGTGCTGAGTGATATTCCCCCTCATGTTGTAGCCAAATCACGCATGATGGTATTGAGCTATCCTCATAATCCCACAGCTGCGATCGCTCCCTTATCTTTCTTTAAAGAAGCCGTCGCCTTCTGTCAGCAGCATAATATTGCCTTAGTTCACGATTTCCCCTATGTTGATTTGGTATTTGAGGGGACTGGGGACAAATCAATTCAAAATTCAAAATTCAAAATTCAAAATGAAAGAACGTTTGAGACTGGGGATTGGGGGAAAGCCCTTGTGCCTTCCATTTTGCAGGCTGATCCAGATAAAAGCGTTTCTATAGAGTTTTTCACCCTTTCTAAGTCTTATAATATGGGCGGTTTCCGTATTGGTTACGCCATTGGTAATGCCCAATTAATTCAAGCTTTACGACAAGTAAAAGCAGCCGTTGATTTTAATCAGTATCGTGGAATTTTGAATGGAGCGATCGCAGCTCTTACAGGCCCCCAAGCTGGAGTACAAACGGCTGTAAATCGCTTTCGGCAACGTCGTGATGCCTTTGTTAATGCCTTACACCGGATAGGTTGGTACGTTCCCACACCCAAAGCCACCATGTACATTTGGGCGCAATTACCATCACCTTGGAATCAAAAATCTGTAGAATTTTGTACCGAGTTAGTTCTACAAACCGGTGTAGCCGCCTCCCCTGGTGCTGGCTTTGGCAAATCTGGGGAAGGATATGTCCGTTTTGCCTTAGTTCATGAACCTGCTTTATTAGAAACTGCCGTGGCAAGAATTGCTAAGTTTCTCTAGTCAGGTGTTTGACACTCCTCAGCCGTCATGCTGAGGATTCTTGCTTTTTTTGCAACATTTAAGGGTTGCCACGCTACTACTAGCGAAACATCGAATATAAGTCCCATATGCAACAGGTGCAATCATTGGTTGCTCCTATTTGACTAGGAAAAAATCAGACCAAAATTGTCAAGAAAATTAATATACAAAATCCAGAAATTCTATTGTAAGTTAACAAGTAGCCAAAAAAACTAGCCACTTACGGAGATTATTAATGCAGCTGCTTCAAATCCCCAGTGTCCCAGTTATAGCAGGAGAGAATGCTGTCACTGTGGCGCAACTTCCTTCTATCTGGCAAGACATAGCTAAAGGTGCAGTTAATACTGGCATCAGCAATCCACAGATTTATGTTGAGATGGCGCAACTGTTCTTATACAAGTTAGAACAGGGTGATGTTGACTTATTTAACGAACGCCCAGAACTCAACCACCTCAAGCTATCATTTTGTCAGTTATTTGCACAATTAGCACAAGAAACCCTAGAGTTCTATGGTCATGATTTCCTGACTTATAATTATCCTAATTTTGCAGAAATTTTACAGAATTTAGAGTTAAAGGGTTCTGATTACGCTGATGAGATAAAAGTGGCGCAGATTGGTTTAGAACTGTTCGGTGAATTTGGTTACGAACTCCCAGCCAGTTTTTATCATGTGCATTTAGCACCAATTTATCGAGATCATGTATTTGAAGAACGCGCCTTAAGATTTGACAAGCGGGATATAGAACATAAACGTTCTTGGGATGCCATACTTCATGCTTGTAAAGTATTTGCCATGCAAATGAAGGTGCAAAGTATCGCCTCTAAATATGGTTTTACATATCAGCATGGTTGCGGTTGTAACTCCCACCTCTCAGCGATTGATTTATCTCATGGTAAATTTGAGTATGAATTAAGTCCAGAAAAACGCGATCGCTGGATTCGCAGTTTTATCTGGACTGCTTGGTATGAGTATGCTTTCTTTCCTATTGTGCCGAATACTAGTTATTTGGTCTAATTGGGCATGGGGCAGAAAAATTCAAAATTCAAAATTCAAAATTCAAAATCCAAGAGTTTTACTCCCCCTGCCCCCTGCTCCCCTGCCCCTTGTCTCCCCCTACACCCCTACACCCCCACATCCCCACACCCCTACACCCCTGCCAAAATATAACTTGACAACTCACAAAAACCTGCTCCCTCGGCTGCGGTGGTGATGTAAGCTGGTTGATATTGCATTTGGTTGGCATATTTCAATACATTTGCTACGCCGACAGAGATCGGGAAATGATGCTGATTGAATAAACTTTCATCATTGGGACTATCACCAACTGTCACAATTTGCTCTGGGGTGTAATCAGGGAAGTATTTTCGCAATACTTGTAATAAACCGATGGCTTTCTCTTGCCCTTGGGGTTTGATGTGACACTGCACATTGCTGTAAGTAAATCCCCAACCTAGATTGTGACAAAGATGATTAATAGTTTGTAATTCATCTAGACTCAACCCTGCTACATCAAATGTCCAGTCGGTGATGCGAAAGGCATTGTCGGTGGATTCTTGAATTTGGGGAAATTTGGCTTTTAATTGGGCAAAAGTTTGGGCTAACTGATGGCGATGGGCGGTAAGTTGAGGAATAGGCGTTAATGGTAATGTTTCCTCACTACCAGCTAGATAAAATATACCTCCATTTTCAGCGATCGCGCCAGCAATCGGCAACAAGCTATTTAATCCGTTCACCCAGCCAGCAGAACGTCCTGTGACAATGATCACCACAATCCCAGCCCTTTGTAAATCTACTAACGCTTGTAGTAAACCCGGAGAGAATTTTCCCTCAGTTGTCAATGTGCCATCCATGTCTGTGGCGATGAGGCGAATCTTGCCAAAATCAATGGACGCATCTGGGGAATGAGATTTTAAACTAGGAGTTGGGTTTTTGTACATATGCAGTGGGAGACAAGCTGTAAAAAATACCAATAATACAGCAAGTTTACAGACAAAATCTGGGCATCCTAAAAATAATCAGTCCACTGTTTTCATGTACCAGCTATGCTAACTCCCATATACCTTGCTCAATCACAGTCATCCAAAGCAAAAAAGCCCACACCGACACAGCAAGCACCAGTAAAAGATCCTTTGATACCACAAGTTTTGATGATGACTTCTGGTGGATTATTAGTGGCTTTGATTGCTTTGATTATTTTTGGCAAAATGCAATTTACTAAATATGAGAAAAAAATCAAGTTTGAAAAATTTCGTGCCAGAGAATTAGAAAAAAAATTTAAACTAGCACTAGAAACAATCCGCAAAATGGAAACAAATCCCGATTTGGTCAATTCACGGGATTTTAACCTAGATTATCTGCGGATGCGGATGGCTGAGGAAGTATTTCATTTCGCCATTGTTAATCAAATTAAAATCAGAGTTAAAGATAAAATTTCCCAAGCTTTACGCCCCAATCAATCACAGCAAGGTACAGTAGGGATTGCTAACAATGCAGCACGACAAGTCGATGAAATGTTTGATGTTGAATATGAATCTGGGACTCCGCCAAATATAGCTAAACGTGTATTGTTTCGGATTCAAATTCGCTTGATGAAGTTACCAACACAAGCAACTTCTGCCACGATTAGCCAAATTATTGACTGCTTAGAAACCTATCTAAGTCCAACAGACGAGGAAGATAACTGGCAGCCCACAATTCAAGGACGTATTGCCCATATGCACTGGGATCAAAAAGCTAAACCTACACCATTATTAGTGTTAGAACAATCAAATGAAGGTGTAAATGTGACGTTTCGCACTAGTCGCCAAGCCAATGTTTCCACACCACAGAACCCATCAGGCTCTACTAAGCGATAGTCAACAATTAACTATTGTGTTTCAGTCCATGCTCCAGCATCATAACTGATGATTGCGGTTTGGGAATCACGGGCTAGGATACCATCTTCCATTTCCACGATGCGATCGGCGATGTCTAAAATCCGGTTGTCGTGGGTAACTAACAAGATGGATGTTCCTTGTTCTTTGGCGAGACGTTGCATAATTTCTACCACATCACGCCCTGATTGTTTATCTAAGGCGGCGGTTGGTTCATCTGCTAAGACTAGGGGAGGATTATTCACCAGGGCGCGGGCGATCGCAATTCTTTGTTTTTGTCCACCAGACATATTATCTGGGTAGTAATCAATGCGACTTTCTAATCCTACAGATTGTAACATAGCTTGTGATTGGGCGATCGCTTCCTCTTGAGAAACGTGTTCATTCAACTCCACAGCCATTTGCACATTTTGTCTAGCAGTTAAAAACCCTAGCAAATTGTGGGCTTGAAAAATATAGCCAATACTCCGCCGAATTTGGACTAATTTAGTCTGACTCGCACCAGATAATTCCACACCTAAAAATTTTAAACTTCCCTCTTGGACAGAGCGCAAACCACCAATCAAACTCAGTAATGTAGTTTTACCTGAACCTGATGGGCCAGTCATAATTACGATTTCTCCGGGATAGATTTCCAGGTTAATATCAAACAGAATTTGCCTTCTCAGTGCGCCTCTACCATAGTAATGATTGAGGTTACTAATCGCAATCACAGGTTCATTTCTCATGATTATTTAAGTCAAGAATAAATTGGTAATTCGTAATTAAAGAAGATAATTGATGTTTATCTTTATTGCTGATATTTTTTTAACATTTTCCCATTGTTCTCATAGGTATTTTTATGAAGAGTAGTTATGATTTCATATGATGAAATAACTTATAAATCATCTTAATTAATTACCTATAATAATTAATTAAGTTTAATTTATAGGTTTTTTGTGTCAATGACAGCAATTTAAAAAATATCTGCTGGGTCGGCGGACTTTAATTTCCTAACAGCAATTGTCCCGGAAATAACGCACATTATAAATGTCAAACCTAATACAACAATAGCACGTTCAAAACTCATAAAAATTGGCAGCAATGTAGCATTTCTGGCAGTTTGATACAGGAACATGGTAAAAGCCCATCCAGGAATATAACCTAAAAAAGCTAATATTACAGCCTCTTGGAGAATCACACCTAATAGATATTTATGGGTGTAACCAATAGCCTTTAAAGTAGCATATTCAGATAAATGATCTGCTACTTCTGTATACAAAATCTGATAAACAATCACAGTTCCTACAATAAAACCCATGATTGTCCCTAAACTAAAAATAAAACCAATTGCTGTACTACTTGCCCAATAATATCGCTCAAAGTCAATGAATTGTTGCTTAGTTAAAACATTGATATCTTGAGGTAAGTAATTACGTAATTCTTCGGCGACTGCGTCAGGATTAGCCCCTGGTTGTAATCTAATTAAACCAATATCAATTAATCCTTTTTGACGAGTAACAAACAGGCGTAAAAAATTAATATCGCTGGTAATTAAATTACCATCTGCACCAAAGGAAGTCCCTAAAGTGAATAATCCGCCTACTGTAACTCTGCGTCTGCGAACTTCTGCTGTGATCGTTTTACCTTGCTCAAAATATTTGGCGATCGGCCCATATTCTTGTCGAGAAGAACGGTCAAATAAAACAGTATCAGGCAGTTTAAGTTTATCTAAATTTTCTGCCACTCCTTCTAAATCAAACACATTAGTCTCTGGATTAATGCCAAAAATAAGAATACTGCGAGTTTTACCAGTATCAGGATTTTTCCAAATCGAGTAATCCAAATATATAGGATGTACAGATTTTACTGAGGGTAATTCTAAAGCTTTATACAATCGCCTTTGTGAAAAGCTTTTCATCGCCAGTACAGCATTAGATTGACGATTCAGCAAGACAATTTCACCTTGCAAGCTGGTATGCAACCGGACATTACTGTAGTAAAGTGCATCCTGAAAACCCAGTTGCATAAACATCAAAATGTCTGCAAAAGCGATTCCAGCTAAAGCTACAGCTAATCGAGTTTTTTCTCGTGTTAGTTGTAACCAAGCTAGAGGTATTTTTTTCCGATTAATTGCTGTGAGGAAATTAGTCATTAGTTAATTGGGCATGGGGCATATCAATTCAAAATTCAAAATGAAAGACATTTTGGGAATTGGGAATTGAGCATTGGGGTAAAATTTACTCTGTGGCTTAACTAGTTATTAATTTCAACCAATACCTTGGCGTAGGTTAAACCAGAAACTTTTTGACTATCTTCTGGTGACAAAGTAATTTTGACTTCTACAACTCTGGCATCAACATCAGCAGCAGGATCTGTATTGAGGACATCTTTTTTACCAATCCTTCTGCCAATTTCAGTTACAGTTCCTTGTAATTCGCCGCTAAAAGCACCATTATTACTAGAGACAGTCACAGTTTGACCGATACTAACCCTACTAATACCGTCTTCAGGAACTTCTGCTATCACAGTCATTTGTTCAGTGTCACCCATCTCAGCAATACCTTCTGAGCTGATACCTTCGCCTGATTTGGTGTGAATTTTTAAAATTTCCCCAGCTGAGGGTGCTTGCACGTAGCTTAATTTTAGTTCTGCTTCGGCTTTTCTGACATTAGCGATCGCATTACTAACTTGAGCTTGTGCCATCTGCACATCAGTCGGACTGACTTCCACCAGTCTTTTGAGTCTGGCTTTTTCTTCGTCAATTTGTCTTTGCAAAGTAGCAATGGTTTTCTCTCGTGTTACCCTCGCTTCTACTAACTGCTGTTGCAAACTGGATAAAGTTTTCACTTGATTGGCTCTAGCCTCAGCTACTTGCTGTCGTATAGTGGCTATTGCTTGACGCAGGGTAGCTTGGGTTTCAATTACCTGTTGATTAGCAGTGATCGCACTCAATCGCCTTCTATCTCGTTCTTGCTGAGAAATCGCCCCGTTTCTGTATAAAAAATCGTAGCGTCCAGCATCTACCTGAGCATTACGTTGCTCGGCTTTAATACGATTGAGGGTGGCTCTTAAACTATCTTGTTGCCCTCTGAGTTCCGCTTCTAAACGATTCACAGTGGCTTGTTGAGCAACTTTTTCGGCACTTAATTGGGCAGCTATTCGAGTAATCATTGCTTGCTGGGCTTCGCTTTCTCCCCGTAATTGCGCCTGTAAACGAGCAATTACGGCTGTTTGCGCTTGAATATCTCTAGGCGACCCTACTCTGACTTGTGCCAAACTAGCACGAGCTTCTTGCAGTTTGGCTTTGGCTTCTTCCACAGCCGCTAGTTGAGTATCATGATTATCTAAAATAGCAATCACTTGACCTTTTCTGACTCGTTCTCCCTCTTTAACAAATAGCTGCTTAACTCGTGAAGCTGATTGTAATCCTCCTACTGGTGCGGAAAGTTTAATCACTTCTCCTTGTGGTTCTAAACGTCCTAAAGCATTAATACTATTAGCAACTGGTTTGATGGGTACTGATGGGTTAAATTTGCTGATTTGCTCAAACTTTGCTGTAGCTAGTAAGCCAGCCGCAACTGCTACAGGTAAAGCTACAGCAAGACCCCACCAAATCTTAGGTTGTTCTAGCTCAAGTGGCTGCTCTCTTGAGCTTTGCTGCTCAGTCACCCTTGACATGGTTTTTTTGCCCGTTTATCTCAAATTGTGCTGATGAAAGTCAATTCGTAATTCGTAATTTGTAATGGGCTGCGCCCCGCTACGCTAACGTAATTAAGAATTTGCTACTTGATTTTGGTTTTGATGCTATACCTGAAAAATATTTAACTTCACAGCTTTTTAAATCAGTTATCAGTTATCAGTTATCAGGCTTCTTTGGGTTTACTGTT
Organism: Trichormus sp.; assembly: GCA_050633005.1. Classification (GTDB taxonomy): domain Bacteria; phylum Cyanobacteriota; class Cyanobacteriia; order Cyanobacteriales; family Nostocaceae; genus Trichormus. The sequence goes on from JBODRP010000017.1 coordinate 11,178, forward strand.
GACTGTTCACTGTTCACTATTCAATGGCGATCGCCACGCCAATCAATAGTAGGCTATGAGGGTTAGATGCAAATTGATGATGTTAACTATCTATAGCCATCCTATTTCATTGGTTGGCATTGAGAAAATCGAAACCTCAACAGTTGTTCTAGACATAAAGTTTCTTCTTTCTCATCCATGATTGAGGATAGTTATATCTTTTAGTACGTAAGTTATCAGTTTAGACAATCTGATTTTGCAGATAGATTTCAGTTTGCCAAACTTCTCCAAAATTTTCTGCAATCTATATGACTTTATTGGGCTTTTTTGGTGAGTTTCTGCCGCAATTATCATGAAAATACCATTTATGGCACTAAATTTGGTACTGTAGCGATCATTTATAACTAATTACTATTTTTGGTTGCAGCGATTGGAGCTAAAGCTGAGTCATTATATCACGTTAAATTACCAAAGATACAGCAAGCAACAACTAAAATTTTATTTTTTTTTAGGTATTATTGGGGATGACAAATGATATTTTATGCTATGGTCACATCTTCGTATAGATTTTTCTCAGTAAATAACGAGAATAAAGCGGTTATAAAGAACTTATAAAAATCATATTAATTCTGCTTATTATAGTGGTCAAACCGCAAATTAAGTTTTACAATCGAATCGTAATCAACTATACAGAACGAATTATAGTCTACCAACTATATAAACCCCCTGATTGGCAAAGCAAGACCCATCAGGGGGTATTAATTTGGCGGGAAACTGGGAGCGGGGTGGAGGGGTGCAGGGTGGAGGGTGCTGTCTCCCTCTCCCTCTGCCTCCTCTGCTCTTCTGATTTGTTGTAAAAATTACTTATTTTGATACAGACCAAGAACGAATTTGACCTAAAGTTACAGGAATGCGATCGCTGACATCAATAGTGAAAAGATAGACTTTCCTAGCTCTGCGTCCATTTTCCGGGTCAAAAAACTTTAACTTTACATCCCAACAATCACTATTAATTCTACAGAAAGGACTTTTTTCTACTTCAATACTATCAAGCTGCATTCCTGTAGAAATGGCTTGAGCAAAACTCGAAGCCGCTTGGAAAGCATTAGTTACAGAAAAATTCAACGCCCGATCTTTAGCAAATTGTCCTAAATTTTGTAAATCATAGTAAACTCGATGCAAAAAACTACTCAAGGCTTTTCGCATCTCTATTTCCTGTGCTGGTGCAGTTTCTCCCATAGTGACAGTTTGCAAAGCAACATCTACTAAAGTGTTGACTTTCCAGCCATACATTCCCCTGGTATTAGTTAGAGTAATTACAGGTACAACTTGACCAGAAAATAACTCTACACTTCTATCTGTTAATCTTGCGGGAATACTCACCCTTTCTACAAAATCATCACTATCTTCTGGTTGAATTTGTCCCGCTAACATAGCAATTAGAGTTTCATAGATATCAGCAGCAAAACCGCTAACAGGTTCTAAAGCATAAATAGGAGTCAGTTCTTGGTTGAGAGTCCAAATTAAAGGTTTAGCTTCTGTGGGATTTTGTGACAAATAATCAACCATTTGCCGGGCATCATAAGGGTTAGCAGGGATAATTGCACCGTCAATATCTACTGCTGGCATTAATTGTTTAAAGGAGTCCCTTCTGGCTTCATCACCAAAGTCATAACCGATAGTTCCCAAAGCATAAACCAGTTTAGAAGCCGCACTAGGGGTAACGCTTTGAGCTATTGTTGCTACTTGACCTAACCCTGCCCCTTCCCTACCAGGGAAGGGGGGAGTAAATTCTGCGGTTGTGACTCCCATCTCCTTGTAGGAGAGGGGTTGGGGGTGAGGTTCTCTTACTCCCATCTCCTTGTAGGAGAGGGGTTGGGGGTGAGGTTCTAACCTTTCTCCCGTCAATAATTGAAACGCCCCCGGAATATTCAACTTACCCAGCAAACAGCGTTCCGGTTCTTCCACTTCTTCCGGGTTACAGGGAATAGCACTATTTAAAATCGCTTCCCGCACTGCTTCCGCGTTGGGTTGTTCACCTCGTTGCAGTTGCATACTCATTAATAATGCAGAAATACCTGTAACAATAGGTGCAGCGCAACTTGTACCTTTTTGGCGGGTGGGTTCTTCTGTTCCCGGTTGTGCGCCTAAGATGTTTTCACCGTTAGCCATCACCCCTTTATGTTGATATTCTCCCCCGTAATTATTAAATTTAAAGGGTTGTCCATCGTCGCGGATTGCACCTACAGTAATCACACCAGGAAGTATGGAAGGAATACACCAACATTCACCTTTATCATTACCACCAGGGGCAACTATTAACATATTATTGTCTTGGCATTGTTTGACAGCACGGGCAAATAAATCTGGGGCTACTCCGGTTTGGGTGGGGTGACAAGCGGCGATATGGATGATGTTTGCACCCCATTGCAAAGCTGTATTAATGGCGTGGGTGAGGTTGACGGGGGAAATAAAATCATCACCAGCGAAGGAAATAGGAATATTTAATGCTGTACATAAAGGGGCAATGCCTGGGGCTGGTGTGCCATGTTGCCCTAAGATCGTGCTAGAAATATGAGTAGCATGACTTGATAATTCTATTCGTCGTCTAATGGCTTCAGGGAAGGGGGCAAAAAATGCTTCTCGTTCTTTTTTCGCTTCTTCTTTATCGTGGTCTGGGTCGTCTTTTTTATCTTTTTGTTGTTGGTTAAATTCTAAAGATAAATTGAGATAATAATAATATTCTTCGTTAAGTTCAATATCTTCTGACCAGTAAGGTTTAAATTGGCTAAAATTTGCGCCTTGAAAACAACTGCGTTCTAAATCTGCTGCACCATCGAGAATGGCAATTTTAATCCGGGGGTCGCCTTTTGTGCGTGTCCAAATTTCGGGTATTCCGGGGATGTCGGTCAGGTTAGGCATGGCTTTTGTTGGTGTTATAATTGGTGTTATGATTAGGGGTAAAAAGTCTAATGTTTAAAAGTTAATGCCAGCTAAAGATATTTTTCATGATGCTGTTAGGATAGGGTTAGAAAAAGAGGGTTGGGTGATTACAGATGATCCTCTTGAAATTGAAATCGGTGGTGTTGAAATGTACATTGATTTAGGTGCAGATCAGATTTTGGCAGCCGAAAGAGAGGACAATAAGATAGCAGTTGAGATTAAGAGTTTTGTAGGATCATCCAATATTTCTCAATTTCATACAGCAGTTGGACAATGTTTCAATTATCAGATTGCTCTTGAAGCAAAAGAACCAGAACGAATTTTGTATTTGGCTGTGCCTTTAGGTACTTATCAAAGTTTTTTTACTTTACCGTTTATTCAGATGGTGCTACAACGTTCTCAACTGAAAATTATTGTTTATGATCCAGTAAATGAGGTGATTATAACATGGATAAATTAGAACAATATCGTGGTTATATCCAACAATTGTTAACGGAATATGCTCAACCAAGTTCGGCAAATTCTGAAATTGAAAAACAATTTATTTCTGATTTGGTTCATGACCATTATCAATTGGTGTATGTTGGGTGGAAAAACAGAAGGCGTACTTATGGTTGTGTTTTGCATTTGGATATTAAAAATGGCAAGATTTGGATACAACATGATGGAACTGAAATTGGTATAGCAGATGAGTTAGTTAAATTAGGTGTTCCTAAAGAAGATATTGTTTTAGCATTTCATGAACCTTTGGTGAGACAATATACAGGTTTTGCTGTTGGTTGATTTTCACATTAATTTTACATCGTTATTGGCCAGAATTATTGGCAAGAATTACATAATGGCATACAGTGATTTTACCCTCAAAAAAGTCAAGCAGACCTTTGGTATAAACACCATTGAAGATAAGAAGTTTCTGCCAGAAATCCAACCAATTGCTGCTAGTGTAACCCTGACTGATTTTTTAGCAGAAAGTTTACCATTAGCTATAGCGACAGGAAGTGAAAAAGCCCGTTCTGAGTTAATAATTAGTCCAGTTTTACTAGAAGTACGTAAGATTTTACAAAGAAATATTAGTCTATTTTCTGGTGCAGATTTTACTGTAGATTCTGCTTTAGGATTGAATGGAGTTTGTGATTTTGTTCTCAGTCGTTCACCAGAACAGTTAGAAATTGAAGCACCGGCAGTTATGATTATAGAAGCTAAAAAAGCAGACTTAAATCCTGGGATTGGTCAGTGCATTGCGGAAATGATTGCTGCTCAAAAATTTAATGAAATTAATAATCAACCCATTTCTACAATTTATGGTAGCGTCACTAATGGCACTGCTTGGCGATTTCTACAGTTAACAGAACAAACTGTAACAATTGATTTTACTGATTATCCACTTCCTCCTGTTGATGTCATATTAGGTATTTTAGCTTGGATGGTAACTTCTGCTAACTAGATAATTGTCACCAATCAGTATTTCCAGGATTTAAGGATTTACAGAATGTCGGGAGGTCTTTCTTTATGCGATAAAAAAGGTTTTGAATAAATACAATTTCCAGCTTTATGCTTTATGTATTATGTCAAATCATGTTCATTATTTGATTGCACCTAAACAGCCAGAAGAGTTACCCAAAATTATGCACTTCCTCAACTGTTACACAGCAATGTGTTTTAATCGGATGTTAAGAAGAACAGGGCATGGTTCGACTTCGCTCACCACAAGTTTTTGGGAGAAACGATATTATTGTAATGGGTTTGCTTCTTCAGATAGAGAAAGAGCATTAAATACTTTACGTTACATTCACGGAAACCCCAAAGCTGCAAAAATGCGTCACAGCTTCTTTTATGACTTCAGCAACTACGGCAGTAAAGTAGCCGCCCTTGGCGATCGCTCCAATTTCCTCAAGAATACTAAAATAGATAACCAAACTACACTCATAACCAACTATGTCAACTACTATTACTGATATTGGCACTCTGATTACCCGTCACCCTGAAATTCATGGGGGCTGTCCGATTATTGCCGGAACTGGTGTCACAGTGCGACGAATTGCGATTTGGTATAAACAAGGTTACAGTGCAGAAGAAATTGCCGAGCAAATTAGTCATCTAACCTTGGGACAGGTTTATGCAGCCTTGGCGTATTATCATATCAATCGGGAAGAAATTGATGCTGACATTGCTGAAGAAGAAGCAGAAGGAGATCGCATAGCAGCATTACATAAAGCTGGAAAGCTAGCATGAGCGAGATTCGCTTATATATGGATGAGGATTCTACTGGACGTTCTCTCATGCTGTCCTTGCAAAATCGCGGTGTAGATGTAATTACAACTCTCAGTGTCAATCGATTGGGTTATCCTGATGAAGAACAATTAATTTGGGCAAGGTCGCAAGGTCGCGTTTTGTATAGTTCTAACATTCGAGATTTCTATCGTTTACACACAGCTTTCTTGTCTCAAGAACAACCACACTCAGGAATGATTTTAGTAACCCAACAACGTTACTCAATCGGAGAGCTGATGCGCGGTGTTTTGAGATTAGTTGCAGCTAAATCAGCAGAGGAAATGGAAAATCAAGTAGAGTTTCTTAGCACTTGGATAGAGGAGTAAACATAATATCATAGTTATTCACTGATAATCTTTCAACTCTTTGCCAATTATTATGAACGCTTAACCGATGATGGCTTAACTCAATGGCATCCGGCTTTTTTGTGATTAAGAAACAGTTTAACTGTAACCATTAATTTCACAGATTATCCACTTCCTCCTGTTGATGTCATATTAGGCATTTTAGTGTATATGGTAACTGCTGCTAACTAGTCAATCTTGAGTAGGGTGCGTTCCGGCTATGAAAATATTTGAGACAAAGAGATAATGAAAATTAGCCGGAACGCACCAGATGATTTGGCGGTGCGTTAGGCGCTGAGATAGTTTTGTGGTGACAAATTCTCTCGAAAATCTGCGCCTAACACACCCTACACACTAAAGGCCAATTGACGGCGCAAGTGTCAAGGAAGAAATCATTCCGTAATACATATTTAATTTCTGAATTGAACTTTTTAGTAACTCACTTTCAGGAATGCACACTACTAAAGCTTGCACTGCTTGATGTCGATAATAAGCATGAACTCTGTTAGCTAAATGATTCCCTAAATTATCAACAAAGTAATTGTGATCAGTAGGATGGAAATAGAGAATTTTGCTTTCATTAGCTTGGCTAAAACCAATTTGCAGTGTGTAACAGCCTTTTAGCAGTTCTAAAGCCTTGGGGGGCAAAATTTTTGCTAGTCGCATCTGCACGTCTGCTCTGTTAAATTCCTCTGCGGGAATGGTCGGATAAAGTTCAATTCCGTTACCTACATTCAAGCTAAAGTCAAACCCAATTAACAAGTTATTGTTAATTAACATAGAGCGCAATTCTGGGCTATCACCTGATAATGAAATTGCGGTTTCTATTTTTTCTAAATAATTTTCTATCCAAATAAATAGTTTCAAGCGTGAATCTTTTATTTCTCTACGCGCATCTACCCCTACCAAGATTTTGGTAACTTTACTAAAGTCAAAATCGTTGCCTAAAAATTGATGTAATAGTTGATAATTTAGCTTCACTTCAACTCTAGCGGCTACAGCATTAAAGAAATCTAATGCCGCATTGATTTGGCTTTTAGCGCATGGTTTTTTCCATGTCAGGGTGAAGCGAGCAGCATGAAGTGTATCATGATCAATTTTGCAAGCGCAATCAATCATGGCATCTGTTTGTACTTGCACAAGTTTTTCAAACTGCTCTAAAGGAAAAAGATAATCTTCTATCTCAAAAGCTCGTTTGTGTTTGCCAATATGAGTTAGGTTAAGTTCGCTAATACTACATAAATTATAGTCGATAATCATTTTTGTAAAAGTCCCTTATGCCTAGAAAACCTCGAACTTTCAAACCTGGATACTCTTATCACATTACCACCCGATGCAATAACCGCGAATTTAAACTATCACGGCGCGAGTGTCGGGAGGTGTTTCTTTATGCCATTAAAAAAGCATTAAATAAATTCAATTTCCAGCTTTATGCTTTGTGCATTATGTCAAATCATGTTCATTATCTGATTGAACCTACACAACCGAAAGATTTACCCAAAATTATGCACTTTCTTAATTGGTACACAGCAATGTGTTTCAACCGAATGTTAAGACGAACGGGGCATTTTTGGGAAAAACGATATTACACCGAACCCAACACCGCAGAATTAGCAATCAATGAAACCCCCGAAACCCCAGAAATCATTGCTGCTGCACCCACAGCCACTGCAACTATCCCATCATTCCCATCATTCCCTCAACAACCAACCCCCAGACCTACAGTTATGCCAAATCGTGCAGCCAATTACATCACCGCCAGCCAAGCACCCAGCGACCTTGCTGAACTTAACCTAGCTTATGCTTTGGGTACACTGGGTTATGATTTTGGTAGTGAAGCCAGAAGGGACTCCTTTAAACAATTAATGCCGGGGGTACAAATAGACGGCACAGCAATTCCCGCTAACCCTTATGATGCCCGGCAGATGGTAGATTATTTAGGAGATAATCCTTCTGAAGCTAAGTCTTTAATTTGGACATTAAATTTAGAATTAACACCCATCTATGCAATTGAACCAGGTGGAGCTTTTGCTAGAGATGTCTATGCAATTTTACAAGAATTATTATCAGGGCAAATCCAACCAGAAGACAGCGAGAATTATGTAGAGAGAGTCAGCATTCCTGGTGTTTTATCAGGACGCAGCGTTAAACTATTTTCTGGTCAAGTTGTGCCAGTAATTGAAGTTCCCAACACCAGGGGACTTTACGGTTGGAAAGTCAACACCTTAGTTCAGGCTGCTATTCAGACAGTACAAGCCCAAGCCACAGAAGCACAAGAAGAGTCTATTCGCCGCACTTTGGGTAGTTTCCTCAGCCGCATTTATTATGATTTACGCAACTTAGGCACAACTTCCCAAGATAGGGCGTTGAATTTTGCTTCTACCAATGCTTTCCAAGCTGCTTCTACCTTTGCTGAAGCTGTGGCTACAGGTATGGAATTGGATAGTATTACTGTAGAGAAAAGTCCTTTCTGTCGTTTAGATAGCGATTGTTGGGATGTAAAATTGAAATTCTTTGATCCTGAAAATAGCCGTCGTGCTAAGAAACTATTCCGGTTTACAATTGATGTCAGCGATATTATTCCTGTCACCTTGGGCGAAGTCCGTTCTTGGTCTACACCTTATTAATATCTCTGATATAGATCCCCGACTTCTGACACTAAATTATAATTTATTTACAGATCAAAAAAGAAGTCGGGGATCTTGCGTTTTCCAAAATCCAAAATCTATAATTGGTTATGAAATTACCTAAACTTTCCCCACCAGTAAAAAGACCCGATATTATTTATCCCCATCGTGCTGTTGATGTTATTCATGGCAGAGTTGAAGATTTAGTTCATATTCGCATGGATTTACTGCACGGTGCTAATTATAATGACCCGGCTGCATTTCAAAATCGCAGTTATCAGCAAATTAAGTCTTCTAATCACTGTGGGTGTCGCCATATTTAGCTCGATGTTGGTTTTAGTGCAAACCAACCTCAAATTTTTAACCACAAAGCTAAAACACTTCATGGCACAATTTACGGTGCTAATTGGGTGCAATTAGAAGTACCAATTATTCATCCTCAAGCTAACAATGAATTAGGAGTTGTTAATAATATGTCTAAAGAAAGGGAAACTACAGCTAACTCAAATCCAGCACAATCAAAAAATCCTCCAAATTCCGAAAAAACTGAAGAGATTAAAAGCCATCTTTTGGCTACTGGTTTAGAAGATTATGGATTTTGGTGGCAAGAAATGGCTAAAGCACAGTCTGATAAATCTGAGCCGGATAAGCCTTTTCGTCGAGGTCGTATTTGGTGCTAGTGACGAGCAGGGGGCAGGGGGCAGGGTGCAGGGAGCAGGGGGCAGGGTGCAGGGTGCAGGGAGCAGGGGGAGAAAAATACAATGCCCAATTCCCAATGCCCAATGCCCAATGCCCAATGCCCAATGCCCAATTCCCAATGCCCAATGCCCGATGCCCAATTCCCAATTCCCAATACTACCGCCAACCCAAAAACTTTAAGCTGGGGACAATTAGGTAATAACTCACTCCTAACCAAAAACTGGTAAAGATGCCAACAGAACTAAAAAAGGCTATGGGTAATGAGAGTTGTGACCATAGGGGGCGACTAGAAAATTGTAGGATGGTGGTGGGGAATCCGAAAATGAGTAATGTGGCTAAACCCATTGCTGCGCCAAAGCCTCCCAGGACAGCATAAACTATGTGATGACTACGAAAGCCTGTACTCAATGCTAGGAGAAAAACGCCAATGGCTGTGGCTGCTACTAAACCTTCACCGCGATCGCTAGCTGATGTGATAACTTGCCATAATAACCAGCCTAAGATATAGCTGATTGTTCCCATGAATGATATTGTTACAAACCTTCGCCGTTGACCAAAACACCCAGAAGATGTCAGTCCCCAGGCTGTACCTAAACCGGCGGCGGCAAATACTAGGATTTCTGCACCAATTGTAGGTTGAGATTGAGTAGCTAATTCGGGTAACTGAGTAGAGATCAATTCCACTAAGCGATCGCCTAAACTGGTATGATATGCCAAAGTAAAACCAAAAATTGTCCCAACAGCCGCACCCAAGGCAGTAAGTACCATTGCCCAAATCGTCGCTACACAAGCCAAGAAAATCTGCACTATTGTTTTAACTATCCACAAACAGATTTTGCGAATAGTTTTACCGAAGTTACCTAAAGCTTGTTCACTTGCTTGCAGTAAGACTTGAGACTGATGAGCAACTTGGGTTAAAACGCCTTGGAAATTCTTGGAGAGTGATGAAGTAGATGGTTGATTAATTTTAGTTAAGCGTTTTTGGATCATAGCAGCATTAGTAGGGCGCGATCGCACATCCTCATTTACCATCTCGTCCAATAAATCTGCTAACTGAGAATTGACATTCACCCGATGCCGCCATTGCAAAACCCCCGTTTGTGGATCTTCCAAATCGGCGGGATATTTTCCTGTGAGCAATTCTATCATCGTCCGTCCCAAGGCATAAAAATCAGCCTCTGGGCCGACATTTCCCCCTCTTACCTGTTCCGGTGGACTGTAACCCGATGAAAATAATCTTGTAGAACTAGATTCTTGGCGCAACTTCGCCATTTTGACGTGTTTTGCCCCACCAAAATCAATCAACACCAATTGTTCCCAACCAGTCCCCCCTTGATTTGGTAATGTTGTGGAAACCGGAGTTCGCAACATTAAATTTGAGGGTTTGATATCGCGGTGAATAATTTGGCGTTTATGCAATTCCTCTAAAATTTTCAGTGCTTGAGTCAACCACTTAAGGACAATTTCCTCTGGACAACCTTGGGGATAATGTTCTAAAATCTCCGCCAGAGTCGGCCCGTTGATTTTTTCCATCACCAAACAAGCTAACTGTCGCGGTTTGGGATTAGACAAATTAACTTGAAAATGTCCATCAGGTTCAACTTTCGGCACACCCGGATGGCGTAAACTTACCAGAACCGCCGCCTCTTGGGTAAATAATTCCAGTGCCTTGGGTGACTCTTCTACTAATACTTTCAGCACTTTTTCGCTTTGTGTTACTTCATCCCACACTGTGTAAATTTGAGCAAATCCCCCTGCACCCAAGGGTTGAAGCGGCACATAACGATCTAACAGATGCAGCACCGCGCCACAGCTGTTACAAAACTTGTTACCCCAAGGTTGAGGATAGGGACGTTGACAATCAGGATTTATGCAGTGAACCGCAGTCTTACTGATGTGGGACACAACCGCTACATTACAAAGACTGACTCGATTTTAGCGTTTATTTTGGATATAAAGGGCATGGGGCATTGGGAATTGGGCATTGGGAATTGGGCATTGGGCATTGTATTTTTCTCCCCCTGCTCCCCCTGCTCCCCCTGCTCCCCCTGCTCCCCCTGCTCCCCCTGCTCCCCTACTCCCCTGCCCCCTGCCCCCTGCACCCCTACTCAACACTGACTCATGACGACATTCATCAAGGTATCTAAGAGGCGATCGCGTGATAATGTGCTGAGTTCTTTGCCGTGTAGAATTTCTTGTACAATCACGTAGGATACTAGTGAACCGAAGAAAATATGCGCCATTGCTTCTGGATCACTAATGCCTAACTCTGCATGAGATGTAAAATATTGACTGAGTATTTGCCGACTTCGTTGTACAACGCTTTGGTTGTAAAGTTTGGCTAATTCAGGAAAGTTGTTTGATTCGGTAATCATTAACCGCAACAATCCTAAATAATCTGGGTTATCTGCAACTTTAGTTAAATAAATTTCGGCTATTTGACGTAGTAATATTACTGGCTCACCGCGTAATTCTCCGTAACTAAATATACTTTGAAAACAAGATATAGTTAATCTTTCCATCAAGGCTTTAAACAGTCCTTCTTTATCTCGAAAGTGACTGTATATCGTTTGTTTCGATACTCCAGCCGCCGCACTGACCCGATCCATACTAGTTCTCGCGTAACCTTCCTGCAAAAATACGCGGATAGCACCTTGTAAAATTTGTTCCCGTTTTGCTGGGATGGTTAAAGACGCGTTTGAGGTGGGTGCTTCTAGTTGGGAAGTAGGGGGTTTAGGCATGAAGAGTAAACTTTTTTGCATAATATCTTGCTTATATCATACTGGACAGTCTAGTATGATGTCCAAAATATTTAATCGTCATTGAGGGTGCTAATATGACACAGACTGCCCCAATCCCACCAGAAAATCTCACTGATACCCCAGTATCCAAGCAGGTGCAGCACCGTAAACCACCCATACCTTTAGTGATAGGGGGATTACTGTTAGTTAGTGGCATTGGCTATGGTGTATGGCGTAGTCAACCGCAAGGTTTAGGGGATGTTCTCAAAGTCAGTGGGCGCATTGAAGGTTACGAAACTGAAATTGGGGTGAAGCGTGGCGGTAGAATCGAATCAATAGCGGTGCGGGAAGGGGCAGCAGTCAAGCAGGGACAAGAGTTAATTAGATTAGACGACACCGCAGATCAATTACTACAAGAACAACTACGGGGTGCAGAGGCGAGAGTGACATCGGCAGAATATGATGAACAGCAAGCAGTTTCCGATGTAGAGCAAGTCGCCAGAGAAATTCAACAAATTAACAGTCAAATGAACGAAGCTAAACTCAATTGGCGACAGTCTCAAGGGGATAGCGTCGGCAAAATTGAGCAAGCGCAGTCAAATGTAGCCGCCGCAGAAGCCCAACTAGTGCAGGCACAAGCGCAAGTCAAACAAGCATCTGCCGAAGTTAATTTAGCTCAAATCAACCGCGATCGCTATGTCCAATTAGTGAAAGAAGGGGCAGTCAATCAACAACAATTTGATCAAGCCCAAACCACCCTCAACACAGCCATAGCCACCCTCGAAGCACGACAAGCCGCAGTCAATGCCGAGCGTCAAAAATTAAGTGCGGCATTAGGCGCGTTAAGACAAGCTAGAACCACAGGTTTAAATCCTGAAATTCGTAACACTCAATATGTTGCATTAGTCAGAAGACAACAGCAAGCTTACGCCCAACTCAAATCTGCCCAAGCCAAAGTCAAATCTGCCCGTGCCAAAATCAAAGATGCCCAAGCATCAAAACAGCAAATCCTCACCCAAATAGAAGACTCCAAAAAAGATTTAAACGTACTCAGTCCCTTAGATGGCGTAGTTACAGCCCGTAGTGTTGAGCCAGGTGCAATAGTTACCAGTCAGACAAATATTTTAACGATTGTTGACCCCAAAACAGTCTATTTTCGCGGATTTATTCCCCAAGGTGATATAGGCCAAGTCCGCCTCGGACAAACAGCAAAAATCTTCATTGACTCTGCACCAAACAAACCCCTCGACGCTAAAGTCATTGCTATTGATCCCCAAGCCTCATTCACACCAGAAAATATTTACTTTCAAAAAGATAGAGTCAGACAAGTAGTAGGCATCCGTATTCAAGTACAAAACCCTGATGGCTGCTTCAACCCCGAAAATCCCTACACAGAACCCAACTTACCCTGCGCCAAGATGGGAATGCCAGCAGATGCCCAAATTGATTTAGAGGCAAAAGGAAGTTGAGGGCAAGTCTGGGCAGGGGGAGAATCAATTCAAAATTCAAAATTCAAAATTCAAGAATTGCTCACACACTCTCTCTGCGCCTCCGCGTCTCTGCGTGAGAAAAAATCCTCATTCTTAAATATGCAACAATCACTCACAACCTCCCCAAAAAACACACCCCCATCCTCTACACCTCCAGCCATCAAAGTTCGTAGCTTACACAAACACTATGGCAACCTAGCAGCAGTACGAGGAATTAATTTTACAGTCCAAAAAGGCGAAATGTTTGGACTAATTGGCCCTGACGGCGCAGGAAAAACCAGCACGTTTCACATTTTGGGCGGAGTCATGGAAGCTACTGCCGGAGAAGTGCAGATATTTAATCAACCTGCAAGAGATGCCAGATTAATGACAGGCTATCTGACTCAACAGTTTTCGTTGTATTTAGATTTGAGTATTGATGAAAACCTGCGTTATGCAGCCGGGTTGCGACAGGTAGGAGACGATTTGTTATGGGAAAGGCGCAATAAATATTTAACATTAATGAGTTTAGAGCGATTTGGCGATCGCTTGGCGGGACAACTTTCAGGAGGGATGAAACAAAAACTGGCGTTATGTTGTGCTTTGGTGTCGCAACCGGAGATTTTATTACTAGATGAACCTACTACGGGAGTTGATCCTGTTTCCCGGCGAGAATTTTGGGATGTGCTAGCGGAATTATCCGCCGAGGGGATGACAATTGTTGTCGCCACACCATATTTAGATGAAGCCGAACGCTGTCATCGTGTCGCCTTGATGTACAGTGGAGAAATTCATGAAATTGGCACACCAGCAGAATTAAGAGCTAACTTAGGCTTACATCGCCTAGAATTACGGACAGACAATCTAGAAGCTACTGAAGAAATACTTTCCCAGACTGATCAGACAAGTATAGTAGATGTGCAGATATTTGGCGATCGCTTAGATGTCCTCGTTCCTGATTTAGATATTGGAGAAAGTAAAGTTCGTGAATTATTAGAACAAAATAACTTACCCTCACCCAGTATTGAACATGGCGAACCCACATTAGAAAACGTCTTCGTCACCCGCCTCCGTCAACAAGGTTCTGTACCGCAGTTTTTCCCGTTTCCGCGTTCTCGAAAAAGGGGACTGGGGACAGAAAAGAAGCAAGGGAGCAGGGGAGCAGGGGAGCAGGGGGGAAAAAACTTAGCATTAGCTATCTATGCGCGTAACCTGAGCCGGGTGTTTGGTAAGTTCCAGGCGGTGAAGGATGTTAACGTTGAGGTGCGTTATGGTGAAATTTTTGGGTTGTTGGGTGCTAACGGTGCGGGAAAAACTACCACGATTAAAATGCTGTGCGGGTTGTTAGCAGCAAGTGATGGCGAAATTTCCTTGGGTGGTGAAACTGGAAATCTGCGGAGTGCAGACTTACGGCGGCGCATCGGTTACATGAGTCAAAAGTTCACCCTTTATGATGATTTAACCATTCTGCAAAACTTAGAATTTTATAGCGGCGTTTACGGCGTACCTCGGAAATTACGACGGGAAAAAATTGATTGGGTAATTGCTACCTGTGGCTTAGAAGGGCGAGAAAATATGCTTACCGGACAGTTACCAGGCGGTTGGAAACAACGGGTAGCCTTTGGTGCTTCGGTTATGCACGAACCAGATATTTTATTTTTGGATGAACCCACATCAGGGGTAGATCCTTTAGCACGTCGTCAATTTTGGAAGCTAATTAATGATTTTGCTCGTAATGGTACAGCTATTTTAGTCACTACTCATTATCTAGAAGAAGCAGAACAGTGTAACCGCATGAGTTTTATGGTGGCAGGGGAAACCGTCGCCGAAGGTTCACCTAGTTTTATTAAAGCCTCACAACCAGGCAAGTTAATCGAAATTATGGTTAATCAAAATCAAGCTGCTTCTAAGTTACTCAAACAACATTTTGAAGCGTGGCGAGTTTCAATATTTGCTGATAGTTTACATATTGTCCTCGACAATCCTGAAATTGAAATTAATCACATCAGGCAACTTTTAGCATCATCTCAAATCAGCATCAATTCTCTACGCTCCATACCCTTTTCTTTAGAAGATGCCTTTATTGGTATAGTACAGCGATCGCAAATTTAATAAAAAACAGAAATTATACCCAATCCCTATGAAAAGAATTATCAGTCAATGTATCAAAGAAATAGCACAATTTCGCCGCGATCGCCTGACTTTAGCCTTAGCATTTCTCTTACCATTTGTCACCTTAATGATTTTTGGCTTGGCTATTAGATTAGAAAGCAAAGATATTCCTTTAATTGTGCAAGATTTTAACCGCAGTAACTTAAGCCAAAGCTATATTGAAAGATTATACGCCACGAATCAATTCATTCCTAAACAATGGTCTGGTGATCATCCCATACGGGATGCTATAGATAAAGGCATTGCCAAAGCTGCGGTAATTATTCCGCCAGAATTTAGCCGTGATATTCAAGCAGGTAGAAATACCACAGTGCAAATATTAATTGATGCTACAGATGTGAACAATGCCCGTGTAATTAGAGGTAGTATTCAACGAGTTACTAACTTTTTCATGCAAGAGCATGGACTGTTACCTACTACTAATACTATTACAGCCAGAATGCGTTTATGGTTTAATCCTGGCAGATTAGAATCACTGTATATTGTACCGGGAGCTTACGCAGTTGTTCTGTGGATTTTTCCTTCATTATTAGCTGCGATCGCAATGGTTAAAGAAAAAGAGAAAGGGACAATTTTACAAATATATGCTTCTAATATTAGTGCCACAGAACTATTAGTTGGTAAAGGATTAGCCTATCTCTTAATTGCCATTTCCCAGACATTACTAGTGATGGGATTAAGCACAATTATTTTTCAATTAGGTATAATTAGCAATCCGATCACACTCATAATTGGCACTTTATTATTTCTGATAGATAGTGTTTTATTTGGTTTACTTTTAGGAGTTCGGAGTAGTAATCAAAATGGGGCGGTGCAAGGTGTTTCACTCATCGGTTTTATTACATCATTATTACTTTCAGGATTGATTTATCCCCTGAATAATATTCCTTTCCCTTTATCACTAGTACCTAATATAATTCCTGCACGCTATTACATGAATATTACTCGTGATGCTTTTGTGCGTGGTACAGGCTTCGGTGGAGTTTGGTTTGATTTATTGATGCTTACCTTTTTAGGATTAATATTGTTTAATGTATCGCGCCGAGTTTTAAGCAGAATGCAATTACCGAATTAAACTCTTAAATTACTCAAATCCTCAAAAATTCTCTCTTATTCCTCCTCTCTGCGTCTCTGCGTCTCTGCGTGAAATAAATTATGAAACTAATTCAACGCCTATTTGATAGTCCATTTTGGGCATTAGTACGCAAAGAAATAAATCAAATATTACGAGATAAACAGTTAATTGTCTTGTTAATTATACCGCCGACACTACAATTGTTACTTTACGGATTTGTACTAAATCCTGATGTACATAACTTACGCTTAGGTGTCATCGACTATGCCAATGTTAGCGCAAGTCGTGAGTTGATTTCAGCTATGACATCAAACCGGATTTTTACTTTGGAATCTGTACCCAGTAGCGAAAAAGAATTGAGTCGTGAAGTAGAAGAAGGCAAGTTAGATGTGGGTGTGATTATTCCCCCAGATTTTCCCCGCCAACTAGCAAAAAAATCCGCAGAAATTCAGGTATTTATTGATGGGGTTAATGCTAATACTGCTGGGATTGCTAGTAATTATATGAATCAAATTATCCAACAATATAATTTACGTTTAATTCCCGGTAAAACTAGTCCTCCTGTTTCCCCACAAGTTGTATTTCTGTATAACCCTGGATTAACTAGTAGTTGGTTTTTTGTACCGGGAGTTATGGGTTTAGTTTTAACTTTAATTGGCACGTTAGTATCAGCTATTACTGTTGTAAGGGAAAAAGATACAGGAACTTTAGAACAATTATTGATGACTCCGGCGGCGAACTGGCAAATATTGTTATCTAAAATTGTTCCCTTGACATTTTTATTAATGGGAGATGTTTTATTAGCTGTCACTTTAGCAACGGTAATATTTCATGTGCCATTTCGCGGTAATTTTCTGTTATTTTTGGCATTATCCAGTATATATTTATTTGTGGGTATTAGTTTGGGAATTATGTTAGCAACTGTGTGTAGTTCTCAACAGCAAGTAATGCTGACATCTTTCTTTATTAATATACCAATGGTGCAGACTTCTGGAACGATAGCACCCATTGAAGCTATGCCACCATTGTTTCAGATTTTATCACTACTAAATCCCCTGCGTCATTATATTGCGATCGTGCGGGGAATTTTTCTCAAGGGTGTTGGTTTAGATGTCTTGTGGATGAATGTTCTAGCGTTAGTTGCTTTTGCTGTGGTTTTATTAACTATTAGTATTAATAAGTTTCGGAGTCAATTAAGTTAGGGGTGTAAGGGTGTAGGGGAAGAAAAACGTGTTTCTTCTATATTTTGGTAGTCCAGTAGGGTGTGTTAGCGACAGCGTAACGCACCACCTAAAGCTGGTGCAAAATATTCATTTTCCCTACACCCTTACACCCTTATACCGTTTCTTGATGTAGCTTGCCTGGCGTAGCCATAGATGCACTTTATTCTGTACTGTAGAGACGTTGCATACAACGTCTCTACATCATTTATTTGGCGCAATTTCATAGAGAATTGGTATTACACCCCTACACCCTTACACCCTTACACCCCTACACCCCTACACCCCTAAGTATATCCATCCCAAATTACAGGAAAAGTGTAATCTGAAAACAGAGAAAAATTCGGCGTTTCTGCTTTGGTTTCTGTGTCGAGAACTTTGATCACTTTGTTATAAATATCTTCTGCTTGTTGGGGTGAATCACCAATACTAGTTAATCCTAATTTACCAAACTGAGACAAACAACCCATGAGATGAAATACTGTGCCGGTTTCTGTGCAACTATCAAAGTGTAATCTGTGATGAGCGATAATATCCATTAAATCATTAGGTAATAATCCCCGATAGCGGTCTTTTTGTAAGTTATCTGTGGCAATATAATATTTAGGACGACCTTGTTGACTGTAAAATAACCCTGTAGATAGGTCATAACGACCATTAGTTAATAATTTTAAGGTCATAAAAGGATGGGTAGTACCACCTTTGCGGAGGTTAATTTCAATTGCTTGGATATCCCATTCACCCTTACCTTGATCAACAGTAATAAAATCTACACCAAATCTTTCTAATGCACCTTTTTCTGCTAGCTTTATCCCCACTTTTAAACCTAATTGCTGTAATTGCAAACGGTAACTTTCATCGGCAGGAAAGCGACAACCGAGATAAATTTGTCCGTCGGGGCCACCAAGGATTTGATCATGGGTGGAGAGAATTTCTACTTCTCCGGTAGGGGTGATACGTCCTTGAACGCTAGGGGAACGTTTAATTTCTCCTTCCACAAACGCCTCAACAATTGCGCCTAATTCGGCAATTCTACCTGCAAAATTCAGCCAGTTTTCTTGTTTAGCTTGAAAGCGCATTGTAGGAAAGCGATCGCTAATTGCTGCTACTCTATCAAAATGAGTACCTTGTCCTGGTGCTGTGTGCATAATTGGACGTAAATCTAGTAGTGCGTTTCCTTCACCAGAAATCCCTTCATTGAGTTTCACTACCATCCGTTGTAATGTCGGCTGACGTTCCCATAAATTACTAGCTGCTACCGCTAAATCTTCAGCATTCCAGACTAATTCACTACCATCTGGATGAGGAACGCCACTTTCTGCAAAAATTTGCCGACTCCCACTTTTTGTCCCCCAAATTTGCAACTCTGGCGCAGCCGCATATAACGGCACATCTAATTTTAAGGATAATTCTGCTTCTAAATTTGTGGAATTATAGCAAACCATCAATGATTTTTCTAGTCTGATAGCTTGGCGGATTCTTTCGATTAAGCGGGGACGTTCTAAAATTTTTTGGCTGAGAGGTTTAGGCGAAGAATCGTAAGTTGAAAGTAAGAGTAAACGATTACGAGCATGAGAAAAAGGAATGCCAGGAAGCAATTGTAAATAATAATCAATAATGCTGGGATGTAATGGCATTGATGTCACATAAATTAACCGAGTGCGGGGATTTCTTAACCGCATCAAGGCAAAAAGTAACCTTTCTTCATAATGTTCAAACCCTTCAACTTTCTGAATTTCGCGCTGGTCGATACTGAGGGAAGGAATGACGATAATATCCGCCTCACCAGTATCAAACAACTCGATAGTGTTCCAGCGATCGCGCAAAGTTATTTGCAGACGATGAAACTGATCAATTTGTTCTAATTCTGCCACATTTAATGTCACCATAATCCCTCCCCCATCATGATCCCCATGCAGACTATAACTCTTATATATCTCAAAGCAACTACCATATTGCAGATATTGCAACACTTCTTTTATCTAATAATTCTAAAAACCTTAATAAAACTCAAAAAAGTTCTTTCCTATCTATTCCCCAAGATATGTATAGAGATGTTGCACAAATATTAATGACTGATTTACTTTTGCAAAAGCACTCTAAAATAAGAAAACATTCTTGGCGAATTAATTACTGAACTTGCTTGTATCGGGGGGTACACATGAGCCGTCCAATCATTCTTGGTATTGTTGGTGATAGTGCTGCTGGCAAAACTACACTCACAAGAGGAATTGCTCAGGTACTTGGCCCGGACAATGTCACGCTTATTTGTACCGACGACTACCATAAATATGACCGCCAACAACGGGCAGAAATTGGCATTACAGCTCTGCATCCAGACTGCAATCATTTAGATATCATGCAGCAGCATCTCTCACTGCTCCGCACAGGTCAACCCATTCTCAAACCAGTATATAGCCACAAAACCGGGACTTTTGAAGCACCACACTATATTAAACCCAATAAGTTTGTCATTATCGAAGGTTTACTAGGTTATTCTACCCGTGCCGCCCGTGATTGTTATGATGTCAAAGTCTACCTTGCACCACCAGAAGACCTCCGCGCCACCTGGAAAGTAAAACGAGATACTCAAAAACGCGGCTACACCCCAGAACAAGTATTAGCAGAATTAGAAAAACGCGAACCAGACTCAGAGCAATTTATTCGTCCTCAAAGACAATGGTCGGATATAGTCGTGAGTTTTTATCCCCCAGAAGGCGAAAGAGATGAAACTAACGGACACCTGAATGTGCGTTTAGTTTTGCGTCCTACTATTCCCCACCCAGATTTTACCCCCATTATCAATTTAACTGATGGTGATTCTGGTTCAGCGATTCGCCTAGGATTAGATCGAGATATGGGTAAACCAGTAGATGTGTTAGCAGTAGACGGTCACGCCACCTTAGAACAGGTGAACAAAATCGAACATATCATCTGTTCCGATATGCCCCACTTAAGAAGTGTATGCGATCGGGAAAGCAACCCCGAAATTGGTAAAATCGCTGGTACAACCGGGGAGACACTGCAAAGTTACCCCTTAGCACTCACACAGCTAATTATCACTTACCATATGCTCAAAGCAACGCAGACATATCAATGAATCATTTTGTTGGGCATAGGGCATAGGGCATGGGGAATTGGGCATAGGGCATTGGGCATTGGATATGACTTACTCTTTTGAATTTACGCCTGATGTGAATTAGGAAAACCGCCTATCCAAGTAAATAGCCTATGGGTGGGGTGTATCAAACTTGGTAGGGGCGGGTTCACCAATATCAAAAGTTAATCATGAATGATGTTTGTGAACCCGCCCCTACCAATATCTAGGTATTCGCAAGATTTTAATTCACATTAGACGTAATTTTGAATTTTGAATTGTTATATCAAGTTAAGAGAACACCAAAAAATAAATTATCCAAAATTGATGCTTGGGTAGGGTGCGTCAGTGCGATATAACCTAACTATAATCAGATATTCTTGATACTGACGCACCCTACAACTTGGATATTTTTTATACGGAAGTCCCTAGAGTTCAACTAGCTGCTTGTACAGGTTTTTGCTGAGAAACATTACCAGGGATAGGTTGAGTTTTCATTCCTGGTTCTATGGAAACTAATTCAATATGATTTAACAATGTGGTTACAAACGCAAACAATAAAAACGGTAGGGACAGTAAAACTACAAGCCCGACTGTAGCTAAAGCATATACAGGTCTTCTTGCACCCATGAGTGCCAAAGCTGATGCCAAACTGACGGTAATGGCGATTAACCAAACAATTATTTGACCGTAGATATCACCAAAAGTTAAAGTGCAAACAAAGCGATAGTTTTGAATATTACCTTTGTTCATTATAATTTGCCTCAAGTTGAGTCTATAGGTTCTACGTTAAAACTATGTTTGGCTACCAGACAATTTCTCAATATTTTTCCAAGGTTTGTAATATCAGTTTACAATTTCATCTTTTTGTTACCATCTTTAGGAATACATCTCATGGCTTGGGAAGATGAAAAAAGGCGTAGGCGCAGCCAGCCGTAGGCATCGCTCATATGATAATTAACCTATGTGCATTTCAGAATCAAGAAATAGTTTGGCTTCTGCTAGTCTACGGCGTTTTAATCCATCCTCAACTGGACTACCAGGATTTATATACAAAATTAATGCTGCTTCTATCTCATCCCATGTCTGATTTTTCAAGACTCTGGTAATAGTCTCGAAATTCTTAGCACCGAAGAAGTTAGCACCTAAATTGTAAGCAAAACTTAATAAAGCTCCCTGTTGATATGCGTTTAAATAATCCCAGCCAGGAATGTTCTCTAGCGGTGGGAGATAGTCATGTTCTAACTGCAAAATTAACAATTCGTCAGCCTCTTGCTGGCTAATTTTTTCTCCCAGTTTCCACTCACTACCATCTTTTTTGCGAGTAGAACCCCAGCCAATAGTGTATGGTTTAGCCTTAGTCAGAGGATCTGCATAGGCTTCTAACTTGCATCCTTCAAATTCCTTAATTAAAGCCACACCAGGCAGTGGTAATTTACCAGAATTACCACCATACAAATTTTCTTCAATCAACTTATTTAAAGCAGTTTGAGTATCTTTTCCCACTACCCCATCAGCCTCAAGACCTTGTTGTGCTTGAAATTGTTTCACCGCCACTTCAGTCTTGTCACCAAAAATACCATCTATGCGACCTGGATCTAATTTGAGTTTAGTTAATATTTCTTGTAATTGTTTAACCTCTGAGCCTTTTGAACCTTTCCTGATAATTTCAGTAATGCTCATATCTTGGGTGTTAATTATGACGAATAACTGCCTTATTTACTAATAAAACGGTATTTACTGAGATTTGCAATTATTCTGTAACAAAACTTGATTAGCTCCTACCAGACAAAAAATCAAATTCTGATTGGATATTCCATCTTCTACCATCGTGGCTCAGTAATGTTAATTTTTCAGCAACAAACTCAAAATGTAACTGACGATGAGCAAACTCTGGCCAAGCCACATGAAAGTTTGGTTTAGTTAAATCTCGAAATGCAACTGTCATGTGAGGTGCAAAAGGACGCTTTTTACCCACTTTGTCAATAATTTCTAATTTGGTTTCCATGTGTGTCATTAACTCAGCTTGTAATGACAACAATTCTTGTCTCCGCACCACATTGATATATATGACACGGGGCGGAAAGGCAGCAAAACCACTCAATGTAACAGATATTGATTGCTGTTGAAAACAAAACTCCCTTAACGCCGCTTCCAAATGTGACAAGTGAGCATCTTGCCATTGAAAAGGCGGTTGTAGTGTAATGTGTGGTGGCGACTTTTGGGCCTGTTTACTGCTGTAGTTGTCAGCAAAGTATTGCTTGATGTCGTTGGCGTAATCTTGAATTTCTGGCGGTGGTACTAAGGCAATGAAAAAAAGTCTCTGGGACAAATTCAAACTGCAAAAAAAGATAATCTTTAAGAATATTAGAACACATTTGTAGAGGTTGTCAGTCAGATGCCGTGGTTTGTCAAAATAGAAGAGGGCAAAGTTGATAAAACTACCTTTGATCAATACGTACCTGCCCATAGAGCCTATGTGCAGGAGTTAATTGCTCAAGGACATAAAGCTAAAACAGGCTATTGGGCAAAGTTTGGTGGGGGAATGTTACTGTTTGAAGCCGCTTCTATGGAAGAAGCTGAATCAATTGTGGCTCGTGACCCCTTGGTACATAACGGCTGTGTCAACTACAAATTATACGAATGGAAAATCATTGTCGAATAATACTCACTTAGGGAATATTAATGTTATACTTTGTTTAGACCTGGATCTATGCGGCTGCAACGCCTAAACCTTGTCAGGACCGGAAGGTAGCAGCAACACGGGATGCTTGTAGTAGGCGTAGTCTCCGGGTCGCCCTATTTTGTTAGGAGCAATCAGCAGCGATGTCAGGTTTTGGAGATTTAGTTCAAAAAGCTTTTTACCTGGGTGTCGGGTTAGCTTCTTACGCTGGTGAGAAAGCTGGAGGAAAGTTATCTGAACTGCGATCGCAAGTCCAAAAACTGGCAGATGAAATGGTGGCAAAGGGCGAAATGAACACAGAAGAAGCCCGCCGCTTCGTGGAAGACATGATGAAACAAGCACAACAGCCACAAGCACCTGCTGACACTGTCGAAAAATCACCACCTTCTGAACCTCGTCGCATCGAAATTTTAGAGGAAGACGAAGAACCCACGGTGAAAGTAAAAGAGGAATCCACTGATAACGTAGATCAATTACGCCAACAGGTGCTAGACCTGCAAGAAGAGTTAAAAAAATTGCAAAATGAGTAGCAAGGTAGCGTTGATTGCTCAACATCCCCCTACCGCTAACTCTCCTCAGTACTCTTTTGCAGTGACTCCCGTAAAACTTTGGTGAAATGTCGCACCTCGCGCCCCTCAGAACTTATAATATACATGACCTAGGGTGTACTCTAGTGCTTCCAGCCAAGTAGCACTAACCGTCCTGTTGGGAAGAAATGAAGGGCGTAACATTATGGAACAATGGCAAAAAGATTTAATCGAAATTGTAGAAACGGTGGCGGATGAAGTAGAGCGTTTCTTCCTAGGAATGAGTGAAATGGTAGATACTTTTTTTGAGCTAACAGAAGAAATTTCTGAACAAGTACAAAACTCCATCGCTACTGAAGTTGATCAGTATTTACAGGACATCACTGAACCAATTTTAGAAGCTTATTGGGAATTGGAAGACCTTGTGATAGATGCTGATCCTGGTTTTCCTTACTCCGTCGAACCTTCTGCTGAACAAAACCCGGCTTGTGTCGGTTGTCAGAATTATCATGGCCATGTTTATGGGGGTAATTTGTTAGTTTGCGCTATGCACCCCCACGGCTGGGATGATGGGAATTGTCCAGACTGGGAACAAGGATGAAATCAATTCGCAATTCGCAATTCGCAATTCGCAATAGACTAACGTCCCGCTCCGCTAACGGAATTAATTCAGCCACCCATAAGGAAAAGCCAGTCTCGTGGGCGGGTTTCCCGACTTGAGATAACTGGAACTGGCGTTGGGGTTTTTACCTACCTTCTCTACGAGTGCCGGAGGCTAGGAAAACAAGGATTTTTGGACGAAGTACGGTTTTAAACCTAACTTTTTCTAATAAAAGTAAAAGGCAAAAGAGGTTAAAATTAGAACTTGCAGAGTTTTGAGATTGACTTTTATTTTTACCTTTTGACTTATGAGTAATTTATCATCTGAATCTAGCCAAGAAATGAAGTATGGCGAACGAAACATTGCGGAAGGTGAGCTAATTACATTCCCTAATCCCCGTGTGGGTAGACGTTACGATATTAATATTAGTTTGCCGGAATTTACTTGTAAGTGTCCATTTTCCGGTTATCCTGATTTTGCCACCATTCATATTAGCTACATTCCTGATCAGCGTGTGGTAGAGTTAAAGGCACTGAAGCTTTATATTAATAGTTACCGCGATCGCTACATTTCTCATGAAGAATCTGCTAACCAAATTCTCGATGATTTTGTGGCTGCTTGTGATCCTTTAGAGGTGACAGTGAAAGCTGATTTTTCACCTCGTGGTAATGTTCACACTCTTGTTGAGGTAAGTCACCAAAAGCTATAACCTGGCATTCACCAAGCTATAGCCATATCTCTATGAAACTGCATATTGCTTACAGCCGAAAGCCTTATCCTGCTTTAACTGTTCATATGCAGGTTCACATCATATTAGGATTAGGGTATCTAAATCTAACTAAGATTCAGCTACAAATCAATTATCAGTTCTTGGGACATCTTGTGTATCCAAGAATTTTCGCTTTTCTATATCTATTGTGGGAGATGGATTAGGAATTGTTTGATTAATTTGCACTTTGATATCACCATATTCTATGATGATTGGCTTACCAGCAGCAACCGAAAAACATAGTATTGCTGCTAATGCTATGCACGTAAATATCAAACTGTTCCGTACATACTGATCATTTTTTCCAAATTTCTGAATTTGAGTCATGGTTTTGATCTCCCTGTTATAAATGTGCAGGTGTGGGAGGCAGCACTATTGCTGCCTCTGACATAGAAAAATAGACACGGTTCTCACTAGCAGAAAAGACAAAAT
>JBODRP010000018.1:0-36347 GCA_050633005.1 Trichormus sp.
ATCATCTCATCCTCAATTGCCACCCTGATAGTCTCTAATTGCAGATGCTTTAAGATATTAGAGCCATCCGGCTTATCGAGGTGATTACGCCACGCCAAAAGTTCTTGACGAGTATAAAAGGTTGTTGGCAGAGCTTTAATCGCAGCAATGTGTATTGCACTTAGTATCCATGCGTCTATTTCCTGTGCAGGGCGCAGCAATATTTCCTTAGAACTCATTTTTCTTGGATAGCCTTGAGATTATCTACCTTCCCTTGTCTACCTTGTCTACCTTGTCTCCCGTGTCTCCCGTGTCTCCCTTCCCTTGTCTCCCTTAGCTTGTAACACTTATTTCATCAGAACTGACTTATTCCACAGAGATTTTAATTGCGATCGCTACTCCTCAATAACTTCACTTTGTCAAATTATTACTATACTTACAACATTTATTACATTAAATTTTGTTAAATTTCTTCTAAAAAACTGAATTTACTCTTGTGTAACATAGGATTTTTGTATACTGTATAACATTTCACAAGTTAAAAATCACACTAATATCACAGTTTAAAAGTTAATCTTGTGAGATTGGCTGCCATCACTATTCCTTATTCCACAGGTCAAGCTTTCTGCTGTCCTGCACTAGCCAATTCAATTACAGGAAAATTAATCAACAAATGAGTAGACAATTTAAACGACGCAAGTTTTTAATTTACAGTTCTGCAACTATTGCTAGCAGCATTTTGTTGAAGGCTTGCGCCAACGACACACCAAGCGGTACAAATACACCAGCGACCTCTGATAATACTTCACCAGTAGCTGCGGCTAGTGGAGATACCATCAAAGTTGGGATACTACATTCCCTCAGTGGCACAATGTCTATTAGTGAAAAAAGCGTTGTGGATGCTGAGAAACTAGCAATCAAGGAAATTAATGCAGCTGGTGGGGTCTTAGGTAAACAAATTCAAGCAGTAGTGGAAGATGGTGCTTCTAACTGGGATACTTTTAGAGAAAAAGCCACTAAACTAATTGATCAAGATCAAGTCGCTGTAGTATTTGGCTGTTGGACTTCCGCTAGTCGTAAGAACGTCAAGCCAGTTTTTGAAAGCAAAGACCATATGCTGTGGTATCCCGTACAGTATGAAGGTCAAGAATGTTCTAAAAACATTTTTTACACAGGTGCAGCACCAAATCAACAAATCGAACCTTCTGTTGATTGGTTGTTAAAAAATAAAGGCAAAGAGTTCTTTTTAGTAGGTTCAGATTACGTTTTCCCTCGAACTGCTAACACTATTATTAAAGCTCAATTAGAAGCTTTGGGGGGCAAAACAGTTGGAGAAGATTACTTACCATTAGGTAATACGGAAGTTACACCAATTATCAGCAAAATTAAGCAAGTCTTACCCAATGGTGGGGTAATTTACAACACCTTAAATGGTGATAGTAATGTAGCTTTCTTCAAACAATTAAAAGGAGCAGGCTTAACACCAGATAAATATCCTTCCATGTCTGTCAGTATTGCCGAAGAAGAAGTGAAAGCCATCGGTGTTGAGTATCTTAAAGGACACTATGCTGCCTGGAATTATTTCCAAACAGTAGACACTCCTGCTAATAAGAAATTTGTCGAAGCTTTTAAAAAAGAATATGGTGCAGAACGGGTGACAAATGACCCAATGGAAGCTGCATATATCGCCGTTTATTTGTGGAAACAGGCAGTAGAAAAAGCAGGTACTACTGACTTAGCAAAAGTCCGTGCTGCGGCCTATGGTCAAACCATAGATGCACCTGAAGGTAAAGTGACAGTCAATGCCAATCATCACATATCTAAAACCGTGCGAATTGGTGAAGTTAGAGATGATGGTTTGTTTGAGATTGTTTACGCAACACCTGCACCAGTTGAACCAGTCCCTTGGAATCAATTTGTCAAAGAAACCAAGGGATATGCTTGTGATTGGTCAGATCCAGCAAAAGGTGGTAAATACAAGAAAGCGTGATTAGTCAATAGTCAATAGTCAATAGTTATTAATGCAAAACCTAACCCCCTAACCCCCTTCCCTACTAGGGAAGGGGGAATATGTAGAGACGTTTCATGAAACGTCTCTACATTGGTAGGGGAGAGGTACTCTACGAGAAGAGCTTCACTCTATGGAGAGGGGTTTTCCAGATCCTGTGAAAAGTCGGATTGCGAATTAGTTTAATATTCGGGCTGTGGACTATTGACTTATTACTGATAATTATTGAGGAAAAAATTAAGTGTTAACAGGTTTTTTAGATGCTGTATTTAATGGCATTAGCATCGGTTCTGTGTTATTAATTGCTGCCTTGGGATTAGCCATTATCTTTGGCTTGATGGGTGTGATTAATATGGCGCATGGTGAATTGATGATGTTTGGTGCTTATACAACATTTGTAGTGCAGAATGTTTGTAAGCAATTGGGCGGTTTTTGGTTTGAAACTTACATATTTTTGGCGTTAATTATCGCTTTCATTTTCACCGCATTTATTGGATTAATTTTGGAGAAAGGTGTAATTCGTTACCTTTATGGTAGACCCCTAGAAACTTTGTTGGCAACTTGGGGAGTCAGTTTAATTTTTCAGCAGTTCGTTCGGAGTGTAAACGGGGTATTATTTATTGGCTTAGTGTTATTTTCTATGTTGTTTTTTGGGGGTTTATGGTTTTTAAATTCCCGCACCAATTTAGAGAAAATTCGTAAATGGGTAGTGGCAGTAATTTTCTTACTATCTTTGGGTATCACCACCATTACGGGTAATTTATTAAGTCAAAGTTATAAATTAGCGGTTACTCAACCTTGGTTTGGGGCGCAAAATGTGGATGTGACTGCGCCTAGTTGGTTACGAACTGGTGTATCTTTAGCTGGTGTGCAGTTGCCATTTGCTCGGTTATTTATTATTGCTTTGACGATAATTTGTGTAGCAGGAATCTATCTATTTCTACAACGTTCTAGCTGGGGTTTAAGAATTAGGTCTGTGACACAAAACCGCAGTATGAGTGCTTGTTTGGGTATCCCCACTCAAAAAGTTGATGCGATTACTTTTGCTTTGGGTTCTGGTTTAGCTGGTGTGGCTGGGTGTGCAATTAGTTTACTAGGTTCGGTGGGGCCAAATACTGGACAAAATTACATCATTGATACGTTTATGGTGGTGGTTGTCGGTGGTGTGGGTAATTTAGCGGGTACTATTGTCGCTGCTTTGGCAATTGGTACAGCTAACTTTTTAATTGGTTCTGGAACTTTGGCTTTATTGTTGTCTCCGGTGAAGCCTTTAGCCGATTTCTTCATGTTTTTTGCAACTACAAGTATGGCTAAGGTGATGGTATTTGCATTGATTATTGTATTTTTACAGTGGAAACCGGCAGGGATGTTTCCGCAGAAGGGTCGAACTGTTGATGTTTAATGATTTTAATTTCACGTAGAGGGCGCAGAGAATGAAGAAGGGAGGAAAGTTAATATTAATTGAAATTGGGGTGGTGGTGGCGATCGCACTTATCCTAATTTTGATTATGCCATTGGTGTTGTCGGATTTTCGCTTGAATTTGTTGGGGCGGTTTCTGTCTTTGGCAATTGTGGCTTTAGGGATTGATTTGATTTGGGGTTATACTGGGTTGCTCAGTTTAGGACATGGTATATTTTTTGGTCTGGGTGGATATGCGATCGCAATGTATCTGAAGCTGCAAATCCCAGAGGGTGAGTTACCTGATTTTATGGCATTGTATGGCGTTACTGAGCTTCCCTGGTTTTGGAAACCTTTTTATTCTTTCCCCATAGCAGTAGCGGCTGTACTCATTATCCCTGGCTTACTGGCAGGATTACTAGGATATTTAGTCTTTCGCAATCGTATCAAAGGCGTTTATTTTTCGATTTTGACTCAAGCTGCAATTATTGTATTTTTTAACTTTTTTAATGGTCAACAACAATTTTTTAACGGCACAAATGGACTGATAGATTTCACTACTTTGTTTGGTGCAACTGTCAGTGATCCTAAAACTAAATATGTGTTTTATACTCTGACGGTAATATTTCTTGCCATTACTTACGGGGTTTGTCGTTGGTTGACAAGTGGACGCTTTGGCAGATTATTAATAGCTATTCGAGATGATGAAAGTCGGGTGAGATTTTCTGGCTATGATCCTACAGATTTTAAAACCTTAGTCTTTGCAGTTTCCGGTGCGATCGCAGGCATAGCAGGAGCATTTTACACCCTTCAAAGTGGTTCTGTCTCACCTAGAGCAATGGATATTGCTTTTTCCATTGAAATGGTAATTTGGGTAGCCGTGGGGGGACGTGCTACATTAATTGGGGCAGTTCTTGGCACGATATTAGTTAATTATGCCCGTGCTTTTTTAAGTGAACAATTTGCTGAAATCTGGCTATTTTTCCAAGGCGCACTCTTTTTAATAGTTGTTACAGTCCTTCCTGACGGTGTAGTCGGTTGGTTGCGTCATCAAAATATTGCTCTTTTCAAACGTCCTCAAAAAATTTCTACATATCCCAGCTTGGAAACAGATCCAGAAGTACAAAATGAACGCCAAAATCTTGGAAACTGAAAACGTCACTGTCAGTTTTGACGGTTTTAAAGCCCTCAACAAACTAAATTTTAGTATGGATGTGGGTGAATTACGAGTAGTCATTGGCCCTAATGGTGCAGGCAAAACTACATTTTTAGATGTGATTACAGGTAAAGTACAACCAACAATCGGACGAGTTTTATTTAAAGGTAAAAACTTACGCTCTATACCAGAACATCAAATTGCCCGGCGAGGAATTGGGCGTAAATTTCAGACACCCAGAGTTTATCTCAACTTAACACCAAGAGAAAATTTAGAAATTACTAGTAACCGTAATAAAAATGTATTTTCAACATTATTTAGTCGTTCTCAAACCACAGAAAAAAATAGGATTAAAGGACTATTAGAAACCATTGGCTTAACTTCTAAAGCGGACATTCCAGCCGCCTTGTTATCCCACGGCGAAAAACAACGTTTAGAAATTGGAATGTTAGTAGGACAATCCCCCGATTTACTACTTGTAGATGAACCAGTGGCAGGTTTAACCGATGAAGAAACTTATAATATTGGTGAATTACTGTTAAATTTAGCCCAAAGTCATTCAATTTTAGTAATTGAACATGACATGGAATTTGTCCGACAAATCGCCAAAAAAGTTACAGTTTTACATGAAGGTTCGGTACTTTGTGAAGGCAATTTTGAAGAAGTTCAAAATGACCCCCGCGTGATTGAAGTTTATTTGGGACAACAGCAGGAATAGATTAAGGCAGGGGGGCAGGGGGCAGGGAGCAGGGGGAGATAAATAATGACTATTGAATGACTATTAACCAATGCTAAATATATCTAACCTTAACGTTTACTACGGTGAAAGCCATATCCTTCGCAACGTTGATTTGAGTGTACCATCAGGGCAAATGGTATGCTTAATTGGACGTAATGGTGTCGGTAAAACAACTCTACTCAAAACTATTATGGGGTTACTAAAACCGCGCAGTGGTACTATTAATTTACAAGGGAATTTAATTAACTCAAAATCACCAGATCAAAGGGCAAAAATGGGGATTGGTTATGTTCCTCAAGGACGAGAAATTATTCCTCGTTTGACAGTTAAAGAAAATCTCTTATTGGGATTAGAAGCTAGAGAAAAACAGGTAAAAAAAGCCGAAATTCCTGAAGAAATTTTTAGCTTATTTCCTGTGTTAAAAACCATGTTGTCGCGGATGGGTGGTGATTTAAGTGGTGGACAGCAGCAACAATTGGCGATCGCTCGTGCTTTAATGGGACAACCCCAATTACTCGTCTTAGATGAACCCACCGAAGGTATTCAACCTTCCATCATCCTAGAAATCGAAGCCGCAGTCCGCCGCATCATTGAAACCACAGGCATTTCTGTTTTACTAGTAGAACAACACCTACACTTCGTCCGCCAAGCTGATTATTACTATGCTATGCAAAAAGGTGCAATTGTCGCCTCCGGTTCAACCGACGAACTCAGTCAGGACGTAATTCAACGCTTTTTGGCTGTTTAGCGATATAAATCGCCTTTCTTATTCATGGTTGGGTAGGGTGCGTCAGTATAAATAATTTCTGAGTATATTTAGGCTCTATAGCACTGACGCACCCTACAGTTTTTTGAATATCAGCCTCAAGAGATAACACCGAGACTAGCAAAATTGTAACCTCTGGTTATATATATCCCCAATCAATGCGCGATAATATGAATTAGTTTGAGACTGCGCGCGCTTTTTAGACATAGGGTAATTTTTATGGCTAAGACTAACACCACAGAATTACTAGAATCCCTAGCAGCTGAAATCGGCGACAATATTTATATAGATATTGCCAAATGGCATCTCTACCTATCTAACGCTAAACTGCATACAGTAGTTGCCGAACAGTTATATCCCTTAATTACTTCCAAATCTGTCACAGAAGACCGAGTAATTCAAGTATTAGAATCTATCCCTGTTAAAATTGGTGGCGGTAGAAGAGAACTACCTTTAATAGATTTATTGCCACTGCAATGCCAAGTTAACTTAGTAGATATTTTAGAAAGATATCAAGAATAATTTGTAATTCGTAATTCGTAATTCGTAATTCGTAATTCGTAATTCGTAATTCGTAACAAGTTATTATTGATGGGAGGTAGTGATTATGTTTTTACAAATCAAAAATAGTCATGATTTAGTCAAAATTCTTGATATTCAAGAATTAATAGATCCAAATGTTGATACAGTTCATGCTCAAGACCAAGAAGGTCAAGAAGAACAAGAACCTGACACATTTAAAAAAGAAAATCTGACCTTTCCTTCTGGTGAAAGTCTACCACGCTGTTGGTTAGATGCAAATTACCGAATGACTCAAGCTGCTTAATAGTCAATCAGAAAACAGGGGGGCAGGGGGCAGGGAGCAGGGGAGACAAGGGAGACAAGGTAGACAAGGGAGACACGGGGAGAAAAACTCTTAAATTTTGAATTTTGAATTTTGAATTTTGAATTGTTCTGCCCCATAACCTATTTACTTACAATTCAGGACTTAATTTCGTTTCAGCTTGGGTAGAAGTTGCTTTAGTAATCCAAACTGTGAAAATGTGAGATAGGACACCTAAAGGGCCGGCAAATAAACACAGGATGAGGGAATGAATTGTCCAAACGCCTGTTTTCTGTCCTTCCCAATAAATAAATCTACCGACAAATAAATCCATTACTAAAAAATGAATCCATCCAGTGGCTGCGGCTTGTTCATTAGCAAAAAATCGGGCAATATCAGCTAGTTGTGGATTTGATAAAGCTTGAGCATTTTCTGGGGTAATACTAGTCACAAATAAATACAAATATGCCCCGGCTAAAGGTAGAAATGGAATGTATGATTCCATGACTCGCCGTGTAAATTTCCAGTTAGGCAGAAGAATCATTAATGCCCAAAAAGGTAACACGAAAATATTAGCAACGTTGAATAATTGCGTGATGTTCATCATAAAATAAGGAATTTTTAAACTGCAAAAATCTCATGCACAGTCAATCAATTTTAGATTTTGGATTTTAGATTTTAGATTCAATCCAAAATCCAAAATTTAAAATCTAAAATTCGGAGGGTCAACCGTCAACCGTCAACGGCCAACAATTTTGATTCTATCTCTGTCGAGTTTAAATCTCGACCAATAAATACTAAGCGGGTTTGTCTGGCTTCTGTTGATTGCCAAGGACGATCATAAAACTTTTCAAAGCGGTTGCCTACACCTTGCATAACTAGACGCATCGGTTTATTTGGTACGGCGACAAAGCCTTTAATACGATAAATCTCTTGTTGATTTACTAGTGCTTCTAAGTGTTTTTGCAGCTTTTCTGGGTCGAAACTCCGGTCTAAGATAACGTGTGTAGAGTTGATTTCATCGTCGTGGTCGTGATCTTCTTCAGTATCATGATGACTGGGACGACTGTCTAAATTATCTTCAACTGCGGCTTGCCATCCTAATAGTATAGATGGGTCGAGTTGACCGCGATCGCTCTCCACAATTTTTACTACTCGCGGTAATTCTTGCTTGACTAATGTCTCAACTTGTGATTTTGTCCCAGCATCGACTAAATCAGTTTTGCTCAGGACTACCAAATCTGCACAAGCTAATTGATCTTCAAACAATTCTTGTAATGGGGTTTCATGTTCTAAACTATCATCAGCTTGACGTTGGGCAGCGATCGCTTCCAAATCGCTAGCAAATGTCCCGGCTGCTACTGCTGCACAATCTACCACTGTCACCACTGCATCAACTGTAGCGGCGTTGCGAATTTCTTGCCAGCGAAAGGCTTTCACCAGGGGTTTAGGTAAAGCTAACCCAGAGGTTTCAATCACAATACAGTCAATATTGTCTCTGCGTTTGATTAACTCCTGCATTGTCGGATAAAACTCTTCTTGGACAGTGCAGCACAGACAACCATTAGTTAACTCAAAAATATTATTCCCGTTTGGTTCATCCTCCGGGCAAATTTGACAGGATTTCAATAACTCGCCATCAATACCCAGTTCGCCAAATTCATTGACTAAAACTGCAATGCGGCGGCCTTGGTTATTTTGGAGGAGGTGACGAATTAGGCTAGTTTTTCCACTACCTAAAAAGCCTGTGATTACTGTGACGGGAATTTTTGTAGCCATCTAATTAACTCTGTTGAAAATACTTACAAGCTGCGTAAGCCATAGTGACAACCCCTGTGATAATAGCAGATTCATCCACTTCAAACTCAGGGTGATGTAGAGGATGATTGATAATGCGATCGCTATAGCCCACACCCAAGCGAAACATTGCACCGGGAGCGTGTTCTAAATATACAGAAAAATCTTCCGCACCTAGAGATGGTTCTGGTAAAACTTGGACGCGATCGCTACCCCAAGCTGCTTCACCGGCGGTTTGCAATAATTGCGTTAAGGCATAATCATTATTGACACCGGGTACACCTTGGTGATAGTTAACTTTATACCTAGCACCGTAAGAATGACAGACATTAGCCACAATCTTTTCAATCCAGTTGGGTAATTGAGTGCGGGTTTCAGGGTGGAGCGATCGCACTGTTCCTGATAACTTCACCTGATCAGCAATAATATTTGCCGCTCTGCCACCGCTAATCTTGCCAATACTCAACACCACCGGACGCAAGGGGTTTTGAGTACGGCTAATAGCTTGTTGCAAAGCTGTAATCACCTGCGCCGCAATCCAAATAGCATCAATCGCCTCATGGGGACGCGCACCATGACCAGATTCCCCAATAATGATAATCTCCAAATCATCAGCCGCCGCCGTCAACGCTCCATAACGGACACCAATTACACCAGCCGGAATAGATGGGAAAACATGAACTCCTAATATGCCTGTAACATTTTTCATCACCCCATCTTGAATCATCCAACTTGCACCTTGGGCAATTTCCTCCGCAGGCTGAAACAAAAACCGCACATTGCCGCCTAATTCCTCCGCCATTTGAGACAGTATCATTGCTGTCCCCAAACCCACCGTCGTATGGATATCATGACCGCAAGCGTGCATTACCCCTGCTGTTTTAGAAGCATATTCCAACCCAGTACATTCTTGAATCGGTAAAGCATCCATATCAGTACGAATTGCCAAGAAACTCTCATTCTCAGCAGAAGTTTTGATTTCTCCCACAACCCCAGTTTTACCGATACCTTCTTGTACACGCACACCACTAGAAGATAAAACACCAGCCACAAACGCTGCTGTTTGATATTCCTGACCGCTAAGTTCTGGATGAGAGTGAATATGACGACGAATCTCAATTAATCGGGGTGCTAGTTTTTTGGCTAATTCTTGAATATGGGTCAGCATTGCTTGATATTAATTTACAGCCTTTGTTCCATGATAAAGAGGGATTGGGGATTGGGCATTAGGTATTGGGCATTAGGTATTGGGCATTAGGCATTGGGTAATTGGGAAGAAATTCTCCCTTGTCTCCCCCTGCCCCCTGCCCCCTGCTCCCCTGCTCCCTGCCCCCTACTCCCCTGCCTCCCTTGTCTACTTGCAAGTTAGCATTAAGATTTCTTTCAAGTTTCCGAATCTCAGAATAGTTAATATTTTGATATAGCAAAATAAATATAAGCATCAACGAATAACTTTTTGTAAAGTTTTGTTTTAATCTCAGCTAGAAAATATCTTTTTCTCCAGGTAGTTTCTAGCTGGATTAATTTATTTACGCAGTCATAATTTCACATCTAAATTTAATCAAAATCGGAGGTTATGAGATGGCAGTTCGGAATAACCTAGTCAATAATTTATGGCAGAAAGTGAGTCAAGATTCAGTTAGTTGGGGTTCTTTAGCTCTTTGGATTAGTAGTTTAGTGATCCTGTTAATAATTTTGACGAGATTTTCTCAGGTTGCATCCTAAATAGTAATTAGCACGTTATACCAATTCTCTATGAAGTTGCGCCAAATAAATGATGTAGAGACGTTGCATGCAACGTCTCTACAGTACAGAATAAAGTGCATCTTCATCAAGAAACGGTATTAGTCGTAAGGACTTTAGTCCTAAAAAAAGACTAAAGCCCTTACTAAGAAATGATACCAAGTTGCAGTCAAAGATAGTAACCTGGGGTGGGGAGTGTGGGGTGTAGGAATACTATTTCTGAAAGCAACTTAGTATGAATTACGAATTACGAATTACGTAGCTTGCTTCTCTAACGAGACGCTACCGCGAACCCGTAGGGTATTACGAATTAGTAATTACCTGCCTGGGTGGTAAGTTGACATCTTTTGCTAAACCTATAGTTTTTAATAATGCGATCGCCCACCAAGTAATGTCAATTTCCCACCACCGCCAGCCACATTTAGCTACGTGAGGATAAGCATGGTGATTGTTGTGCCAGCCTTCACCATAGGTAAGAATTGCTGCCCACCAGAGGTTACGGGAATTATCATTACACTCAAAGGTGCGATAGCCCCACATATGGGTGACGGAGTTGATAAACCATGTTGTATGCCACAAAATCACGGCTCTTAAGAATACACCGTAAATGATAAATGACCAACCACCTAAAGCATACAACAGTAATATTACGGGAATTTGCAGTAGCAAAAAGTAGCGATTAAGCCAACAGTAAAAGGGATCTCTTGCTAAGTCGGGAGCATATCTTTGGTAGGACTCATAATCAAAGAAATCCTTTTTGGGGTAAAGAATCCATAACATATGACTCCACCAAAAACCTCTACGCGCCGAGTAGGGATCTTTGTTTTCATCTTCCGTGTGAGCATGGTGTAAACGGTGTCCAGCCACCCAGAAAATCGGACCTCCTTGGATAGATAAAGCACCTAAAATTGCGATCGCATATTCTAACAATTTAGGTACTCGCAAACTCCGATGACTTAACATTCGGTGGTAGCCAAGGCAGACTCCAATACTACCAAATAGCCAATGCAGAAACACTGCTACACCCAATGCAGACCAAGAAAAAAACCAGGGTGCTAATAATGCTACTGCATGAATAGCACCGAAAAATGCTACAGCTAACCAATCAAGCCGCAAAGATTCAGCATTATCTGCCCAAGCTCTCATCGAATTAAATTTCACAAACACTCCTCGATACAATTCAAAATTCAAAATTCAAAATTCAAAATTCAAAATTCGGAAGGACAGATGTTATAAATCCAATGCCCCATGCCCAATTCTTTAAATTGCTTTAGAATAAACACTATTTGCACGCTCACGCAGATAGATATCAAATACAGCCGCAATGTTACGGATGAGTAATCTTCCGCTTGGTGTGACTTCAATATAATTGGGAGAAACCTTAATTAAACCATCGGCTTCTAAGAGTCTTAGTTGTAATTGTTCTCTTTGGAAATATTCAGAAAAATCACTATCAAAGTGTAGATGATATTTTTCTTCGATGCTATCAGGTGAAAGTTGGAATTGGCACATCAATTCCATAATTATTGTTCGTCGCACAATATCATCTTGAGTGAGTTTAACTCCTTTTTCTATCGGTAATTTATCACTATTAATCGCTTGATAGTAATCTTTTATCCGTTTATGATTCTGCACATAAACATCATTCAACATACTAATTGAACTCATACCAAACGCTAATAAATCAGACTCTGGTTTGGTTGTGTAGCCTTGGAAGTTGCGATGTAGTTGACCTTTTTGTTGTGCGATCGCTAATTCATCATTCGGTTTGGCAAAATGATCCATGCCAATAAAAACATAGCCATTGCTGCTTAATTCTTCAATCGACATCCGCAAAATATCCAGTTTTTCTGGTGCTAATGGTAATGCGTCTTGAGGAATTAAACGCTGAATTGGTTTTAACCAAGGTACATAAGCAAAGTTAAATACTGCAATTCGGTCTGGGTTTAGTTGAATTGTCTTTTTAACTGTACTTTTGAAAGTCTCTAAGGTTTGATAAGGCAAACCATAAATCAAATCAACGTTAACACTAGTAAACCCAGCATCCCGTACCCAATCCATCACCTGAAACAGCATTTCTTCCGGCTGGATTCTGTTAACAGCTTGCTGTACCTGAAAATTAAAATCTTGAATGCCAAAACTAATACGATTAAAACCTAAATCTTTCAACGCCAAGAGATAATCTCTATCTAAAAAGCGGGGATTGACTTCAATAGAAATTTCCGCATTATCATCAAAATCAAAAGAATGGTTGAGGGTATACCACAGAGTTTCAACTTGACGCAAAGTTAAATAGTTAGGAGTACCACCACCCCAATGTAACTGTTGGACACTACGTTTGTGATCAACTAAAGATGCTAATTGTTGAATATCACGAATCAAGTAATTCAGATAAGGTTCAGCCAGTTTTTTATTTGGAGTAATGACAGTATTACAACCACAAAAATAACACGCGCTTTCACAAAATGGGATATGACAATACAAAGATAAGGGTGTTTGCTTGTAATTCCCAACAGCGATCGCAGTTTTAAAATCAGCCTCGTGAAAATCCTCTTTTAACTCTGTAGCTGGAGGATAACTAGTGTAGCGGGGTAAAGGCTGATCATATTTTCTGAGCAAATCAGCATCAAATCTAACAGTTTGTGACAAAATATTCATGATAATTCGTAATGCGTAATTCGTAATTAAAAGTTCGTAGTAAGGACTTTAGTCCTTAGAATTGTTATGACTTAAGTCCTTACTACATACTTGTTAACAACATTTAAATGCTGTAATTCAATTCCTTACTTTGTTCAGGAGTATGTTCTGTACTGCCTGGTTTATCTTGGCGAGTCATCAAGTCAAAAATATGCTCACCAACGACAGCTTTCACATCAGCTTCT
The DNA here is from genome assembly GCA_050633005.1 of Trichormus sp. Lineage (GTDB taxonomy): Bacteria > Cyanobacteriota > Cyanobacteriia > Cyanobacteriales > Nostocaceae > Trichormus. Next base: position 13,293 of record JBODRP010000018.1, read on the forward strand.
AACTCATGAACCACATCTCGATTCAGAGCAAAAGCATAGTTAGCTTCGTCTACAATTTTCTGAATCATCACTTCATCAATAGCCAAACAATTCAACGCTTCGCGGTACTTTTCTTTAAATGCCCGTCTCGCTTCTGGAGTTGAAATTTGTTCAAATTCGTGCATTGCAGTCCCTTGATCTGCGGGTAAATTCATTGCAGAACGGGCAATATTTCGCAATGCTTGCCCACCAGATAAATCTCCCATGTAGCGGGTGTAAGCATGAGCAATTAATAACTCAGGTTGGGTATTAGCGATTTCCCGTAGACGATTTACATAAACTTCCCCGGCTGGAGAAGGACTAATTTGCTCTTGCCAATTATCACCGTAATAATAGGCTAAATCTTTCTCTAAATTAGTTTGACGATTCAATTCACGAAAGTATATAGAACCCAGTACAGGATGATTTTGATAACGCTGTAATTCTGCTTCTAATACACAATAAACAAAGTAAAGATCAGCCAACAATTTACGGAAAAAGCTTCTTTCAACAATCCCTTTCAAAAAACATTTCATAAATGCAGTATTTTCTGCCAAAGTATGGGAATGTTTCGTACCTTCCCGTAACCGCACATCTAAATGGCTACTCATAATCAATACCTCATTCATTAGTTAAAAAATTTTGATTATGTTTTGACTGGGGACTGGGGTAAAAATTTCCCTTGTCCCCCTTCTCTCCCTTGTCCCCTGCCCACAGTTCTCTAATTTTGAATTTTGAATTTTGAATTTTGAATTAATTAGCCCCCTCTACGCCCAATCTCTCGGTTGCAGAAAAACCTCTGTCAATTCAGCCTCCGGGCTTCCAGCTTCTGGTTCGTAGCAATATTCCCAACGTGCTAGAGGTGGTAAAGACATGAGAATTGATTCTGTGCGTCCCTTGGTTTGCAGACCGAATACTGTACCCCGGTCGTAAACTAAATTAAACTCGACGTAACGACCCCGACGATATAGTTGGAAATTACGCTGGCGATCGCCATACTCAATTCCTTGTCTCCGTTCTACAATAGGCAAATAAGCAGGTAAGAAAGCCTGTCCACAAGACTGCACAAACCCAAAGATATCTTCCCAATTGCGGCTAATATTTCCTACATTCTGGCTATAAATCCCGGCTGGACTATCTGCTTGAGTGCCAACATACAGCTTACCGTTAGCATCTTGATAATCAAAGAAAATACCGCCTATACCTCGCTGTTCTTGGCGATGGCGTAAATAGAAGTATTCATCACACCAACGTTTAAAGGTGGGGTAATACTGTCGATGGTGGATATCACAAGCATTTTTTAGCGTTTTGTGAAAGTGAACTGCATCCTCTTGAAACCCATAGTATGGTGTTAAATCAGCCCCACCACCAAACCACCAGATAGGGCCAGCCTCAAAATAGCGATAGTTAAGATGTACTGTTGGTACGTAGGGATTGCGGGGATGCAATACCATTGATGTTCCCGTGGCAAAAAACTCATGTCCGGCTGCTTCTGGACGTTGCGCCAATATCGAAGCCGGTAGGCTCTTTCCCCATACTGCGGAAAAGTTGACTCCACCCTGTTCAAAAACGCGCCCTTCCCGAATCACGCGAGTACGTCCTTCTCCCCCTTCTTCTCGCTCCCAGTAGTCTTGATGAAAGCGCGCTTCCCCGTCAATTTGCTCTAAAGCGGTGCAAATCTCATCCTGTAAATTCTGCATGAATTGCTGCACTCGCTCCCGTGAATCCTTGGGTATGACGTTGGTAGGAGATGTCAGCAATATAGTGTGATTTGAAGATTCTTGCAGAGAATTATCGGAATGACGACCCATGTTAAAACCTCTAAAACTTTGAGTAAGGGTAATTACCACTTTTAATAACTTTATAGTTATCTAGTTATTTTAGATCAGTTAATTTTCAAAACTTAATAAAATCTCGAAACCCTATCTCTCAAAGCTTTTTATTGTATAAGATATTTGCAGTTTCTCTGATTTTGCTAAAGGAATGTAAACAGGTCTAGCGAAAGAACTTCATTTATCATAACTTGATAGTTATGAAATTATTTACTTGATTACCGCATTACTTATGGTTAACACCCTACCCAAACCAGGAATTAAAGCTCCCAGCAAAGAAACTATACTTACGCCTCGCTTTTATACTACAGATTTTGAAAAGACTGCCAACCTAGATTTATCTGCCCAGGATAGAGAATTGCAGGCGATGTTAGCGGAAATGCGCGCCGACTACAACCGTCACCATTTCGTGCGGGATGAGGCGTTTGAGAAATCTTGGGAACACATTCAGGGTGAAGCGAGGCAGTCATTTATTGATTATTTGGAACGCTCTTGCATTTCCGAGTTTTCCGGCTTCTTGCTGTTTAAGGAATTATCCCGCAAGCTGAAAAATCGCAGTCCCGTATTAGCAGAGATGTTTCAACTGATGGCGCGGGATGAAGCCCGTCATGCCGGATTTCTTAACAAAGCAATGGGTGATTTTAAACTCTCCCTAGATTTAGCCACCGTAACTAAAACCCGCACCTATACATTTTTCCCGATAGAGTGGGTGATATACACCGTTTACCTCTCAGAAAAAATCGGGTATTGGCGTTACATCATTATTTTCAGACATTTACAAAAGCACCCGGAAAACCAGTTTTATCCCATCTTCCGCTACTTTGAGAGTTGGTGTCAGGACGAAAACCGCCACGGCGACATCTTCAAAGCTTTGTTACGTTCTCAACCGCAACTATGGAAAACCTGGAAAGCTAGGCTGTGGAGTCGCTTTTTCTTGCTGTCGGTATTTGCAACCCACACTATGACAGTTCATGAACGAGCCGGTTTTTACAAGTCCCTAGGATTAGATGCCACAGAATTTGATCGTCAAGTAGTTTATAATACCAACGAAACAGCAGGACGCGCATTTCCTGTAATGTTAAATACTGAACATCCGCAGTTTTTCCCACTTTTACAACGCTGTGCAGGATATAACTTGCAAATTTCAGAAATTGAGCGTAGTTCTCAGCCCAAATTTGTGAAACAGATTCGCAAATTACCTTTAATTGCAGCTATTGTTTGGAATCTGCTGTTAGTTTTCCTCATCAAACCCATAGATACTGAAGCTTTGCGCGAAACCGTGCGTTAATTGCGTTGGCGTTGCTAAGGCGATTAAGAAACTCAGATACCATCTGGGTTTCAAGCTTTGCATTTTTTGCTTAATTTTAGAGAATTGATATTAGACTATGATCAGTAGTCATAAAAGCCAATAGTTTATATGTCTAATTCTATAAGGTATGTTACCAATCAAGATGGAGAAAAAGTTGGTGTGCTGTTAGATTTAGCCACATACGAACAACTAACCAATTCATCACTAGAAGATGATGAAATTTTAAACGGCTTAAGCTTAGATGAATTACAAGCTTTGGCAGATAGTATATTATCTCCAAGAGTCCAAATCGAGTTACATGATTTATTGGAGCGAAATGCAGAGAATTTACTGGCTGCTGAAGATAAAGCCAATTTAGATTATTTATTGGCACAGATTGACCAATTAAATATTTTAAAAACTAGAGCTAGATATACTTTAAAAATTAAAGGAATATCAAAAGCAGCGTGAGTGTTTATATTTCTGTTGAATTACAACGCAAAATCCGTGCTAAATTTGCTGATTGTTGTGCTTACTGCCGTACTGCTGAATATTTAACAGTTAGCACTTTTGAGTTTGAGCATATCCTTCCTATATCAGCTGGGGGAAAAACGAGTTTTGAAAATCTTTGCTTGTCTTGCCCTAGTTGTAACCGTTATAAAGCTTCTCGTCAAACAGCTTTAGACAGAGAAACTCAGCAAGAAGTCTTTTTATTTCATCCACAACAACAATTATGGTCTGAACATTTTGCTTGGAGTGAAGATGTTACTGAGATTACCCCACTGACTTCTGTCGGTAGAGCAACTATTGATGCTTTGAAAATGAACCGTTCGCAGCTAATTCGCGTGCGTAAAATGTGGGTTAAATTAGGTGAACATCCACCTCATATTTCTTAAACTAAGTAAGTCGTTGCAATAAAACCAAACTATGTGAAGAAAAGTAAATAAGACTCAAACTCTCTCTCCCCCTGCTCCCTGCCCCCTGCCCCATGCCCCATGCCCCATGCCCCATGCCCCATGCCCCATCTTGCCAAATTTACCCCTCAACAATTACACTGAGATTAATCAAGCTTATCAGGGTTTATACTCATCTTGAACACGCTAGCGGGACGCTACGAAATCATCAAGTTACTAGGTGGCGGTGGTTTTGCTGTCACATATCTGGCTAGAGATAATTACCAACCTAGCAAACCCTTATGTGTAGTGAAACAACTGCGTCCCAACCAAACCCAAAGCCGTGTGATCGAATTTTTTGAGAAAGAAGCCGCTATCCTCGAAAGACTAGGGAAACATCCCTGCATTCCCCAACTACTGGCACACTTTAACCAAGACGACAATCTATATATAGTACAAGAGTTCATCGAAGGACAAGATTTAAGTCGAGAAATCGTCCCTGGTAAGCGACTGAGTGAAAGTTATGTAACTAAACTTTTACAAGATGCCTTAGAAATCCTTTCCTTTGTCCATCAACAGGGAGTTATTCACCGCGACATCAAACCCCAAAACTTGATGCGTCGTCAAGATGGCAAAATTATCTTAATTGACTTCGGCGCAGTCAAAGAATTAGGAACATTAATGATTAATAGCCAAGGTGAAGTCAATTCTAGCGTGGTGATTGGCACGCCTGGTTATATGTCCTATGAACAGTATCGCGGTAAACCTTGTTTTGGTAGTGATATTTATGCGTTAGGGGTAATGGCTATTCAAGCTTTGACTGGTGTTTTACCCCAAGAATTGCCAGAAGACAGCCAAACAGGGGAAATTATCTGGCAAAATCAAGTACAGGTAAGTAATCATTTAGCTGAAGTGTTAACTAAAATGGTGCGTCATCACTTCAGTATGCGCTATCTTAACGCCACAGAAGCACTGCAAGCTTTAATTTCAGTTCCCGCATCGTTACCACCCACAGTTTTATCTGAGGTTCACAAGGAATTATATCTGCAAGAAGTCACCAGTCGCGCCCAGCAGGGTGAAGGTAATCTTTCTGTCATTGCTTTGAGAATATTAGAATCAAGGCGCGTTGAGTTGGGGTTAACTGAACAGGAAGCTAGAGGCATTCAACAGCAAGTTTTGCAAACCTATCGGGACTATGAACGCAAGTTACAAGACTATGAACAGGCGTTAATTGATGCGGTGAAGCAAGAATATCCTTTTAGTCAGCGATCGCAAAAAGACTTACAAGACTATCTGCAATATTTGGGAATACGAAATGAAGATATTGCAGCGATAGAAGCAAGAGTATTTGCACCACTACAGTCAAAATCTCAGCAACAGCAGCAGGAAGCAGAAAGATTACGCCAACAGCAGCAACAAGCGGAATTACAGCAACAGCAGCAGGAAGCAGAAAGATTACGCCAACAGCAGCAACAAGCGGAATTACAGCGACAGCAGCAGGAAGCAGAAAGATTACGCCAACAGCAGCAACAAGCGGAATTACAACGACAGCAGCAGGAAGTGGAAAAATTACGCCAACAGCAGCAACAAGCGGAATTACAACGACAGCAGCAGGAAGCGGAAAAATTACGCCAACAACAACAGCGAAAACAGCAACAGGAAGCATCTCAGACTGAATCTAACTCCAGTATTCAAATTCAAACCGTTGAATTTAAGACCGCTACCATTACAGTTACAGATCCAGGATTTTTGGGTTTCGGCAAGAAACATGAAATCAAGCTCATTCGGGGACGTGCTGAGTATTTTAGAGAAAACTTGGGTAATGGTGTTGTTTTAGATATGGTGGCGATTCCTGGTGGTACATTTCTCATGGGTTCACCCGAAGATGAACCAGGAAGATATAATTCTGAAAGTCCACAGCATCAAGTTAATGTCAAACCATTTTTCATGGGTAAATTTCCTGTGACGCAAGCTCAATGGAAAGCCGTTGCTCGTTTTGTTAAGGTGAATATTGATTTATATCCAGACCCATCTTATTTTAACGGTGCTAACCGCCCGGTGGAAAAGGTTTCTTGGGATGAGGCAGTGGAGTTTTGCGCTAGATTATCTCAAAAAACTGGGAGAATTTATCGTTTACCCAGTGAAGCGGAATGGGAATATGCCTGTCGCGCAGGGACGACTACCCCATATTACTTTGGTGACACGATTACGAAGGAGTTAGCAAATTACAACAATTTTTACCAACAAACAACTGATGTAGGGACATTTCCTGGCAACCCCTTTGGGTTATTTGATATGTGTGGGAATGTATGGGAATGGTGTCGGGATGAATGGCACGATAATTATGATCAAGCTCCAAATGATGGTAGTGCGTGGCTTGTTGGTATAAATAAATATAATTTGTTGCGTGGTGGTTCATGGTACAGCAACGATGGGCTTTGCCGTTGTGCTTCTCGCTTTATATTTGCGCGCGCGGATCGTGACATCAACGTTGGCTTTCGTGTAGCGTCTGTAGTATAAAGTTTATTACCATTTTAATCTTGCCTTTTGCGCTCTACACCTCTTGATATTTCCTTTTCTTTATTGCTCATACTACGCACAATAGAATTTTCGCACTTCTTCGATGAGTAACTATCAAAATAGACTTTAATAAAAATTTTCTGAATTAATATAAGTACGATCGCCTTTCAAAATCTAAGCTCGACTTTATCCAAAATTAAGAACTCGGCTTTCCTTATCCGGCAAAAATCCTGGTTTTTTGGCAAAGACTTTTTCCATGTCACTGATTCGCACTCAAGTCCAAAAACTAAAACTACCATCCCATAATGGTTTCAGCGTCGGGTTTTGGGCTTTGTAAAAATGGATAAAGTCGAGCTTATATGGTACTGGTAGTTTGCGAAATAGCCTGACGGAAGTAACACAAGCTTTTAATTAATCTCACAAAAAGGTAACTATGAATCAAACAACCCTACAAACAGTTTCGCAAAATATGAACAAACTATGTCTTTCTTTAATATTAGGAATAGCATCTAGTGTTTTACTTACTCATCCTACTCATGCTGCGACATTAGGCCAAAATTTAATTGTCAATGGTGATGCAGAACAAGGATTAGGAGATCAAGTAGGTAATAAAGTAGGTACTGACATTCCTCCTATTCCTGGTTGGACTACATCTGGTAATTTTAGTGTGCTGGAATATGGAGCAACAGGTTTTGAATTTACTAATGCCTTTGGTAATGTTGTGAGGGTTAACTTACCTGCTGTTGATGTTCCTGGCCCAGACAATAGGGGTAAAAATCTCTTTTTTGGTGGTGCTAGTAGAGCCTCGTCTAGTGCTTCCCAATCTATTGATATCAATAATCTCGCTTCAGTGATTGACACAGGTAAAGCAGCTTTTGATTTGAGTGGTTGGTTGGGTGGATATGATGATGATGATGATAGTGCAACACTCAATATTAATTTCCTTGATCAGACAAACCAATCTCTAGGAATCGCTACTATTTCTGCGCCAAATGCAACAGCGAGAAATAACGTTACAGGTTTATATCTGCGAGAAACTAATGGTTTTATTCCTGTCGGGACACGTCAAATTAATGTAGTTTTAAATGCCAATCACGCAGGAGGTCGAGTCAATGATTCCTATGCAGATAATCTTTCATTGGTAATTACTAAAGTCCCAGAACCCACAGTATCAGGTTTATCGCTCCTGATTGCATCATGTTTTATGGCTGGAAAAGTGCGGAGAAACCGCCGCCAATTTAATTAATTTTTACAATTGAATTTGTATTTTGAATCTGCTCAAAATAAAACTGCAATATTTACTGGTGCGCCATTGACAGTTTTGATGAGATTAGAAATTGAGAAACTTGAATAAAAAAATATTCAGGTTTCTCATATTTTAGTTAGAGCTAAGGATTAATGATCTAGTCAACAGCTAATATTACATCGCTTGCTTTTATAACAGCATAAACTTCTTTACCTTCAGCTAGTTGTAGTTTATCTGCTGATGACTTGGTAATAATTGATGTTACCTCAACTCCAGATGCGATTTCTAAGATTATTTCTGTGTTTACTGAACCAGGAATAACTTTCTTGACTGTACCTTTGAGAGCATTACGTGCGCTAACTTCCATATTTTAAATTTTCCTATGTTTTTTGAACATCATTGATACTAACAATTATTACCATAAAAATCTATTAGTTTAAATATAAATGTATCATCTATATCAATGAGTAAACGTATATCTTATGGAAGTAGGGTGTAGCCGTGTTGCTTGTAAAGAGGTTTTGCTTGTTCGCTGAAGAGAAACTGCACAAAGGATTTAGCAGCAGCTTGGTTTTTACTATTTTTTAAAATCGCCACTGGATAAACGACTGGAGAGTGAGAGGCTTCAGGGGCGATCGCCACAACTTTCACTTTCTCTGATGCTCTCACAGTGGTATCATGAACGATGCCCACATCAACGTTACCAGATTCCACAAAATTGAGGATTTCTAAAGCACTTCTGGTATAGACCAATTTAGGTTTAACTTGTTCTGTAATACCCAGATATTTAAAAACCTCCTCAGCATACACCCCTAGAGGTACACTACGAGGTTCACCGATCGCAATTCTCTTCACAATCGGTTTTGTCAAATCTTGAAAGCTAGAAATACCCGTAGTATTTTTAGCGGTGATTAAAGCTATCCTACTTTTGATGAGATTTTTACGAGTTCCTGGTAACAACAATCCTTTTTGTTGCAAATCATTCATATTCTTGTTCGAGGCTGAGATAAAAACATCTATATTTGCGCCTTGCTCAATTTGTCGTTGCAAAACACCAGAGGCCGCAAAGTTGTAAGTAATATTAATGTTTGGTTGCTGTTGTTGATAAGCTTTTTGAACATCCTCTAATACTGGTTTTAAACCTGCACCTGCTGATACTGTCAGAGTCACCGTATTAGGCTGTTGGGCAATACTCGGAGCTAAATTGGGTAAAAGCCCTGCTACCACTGTCAGACCTACAGTAACTACTACCAAGGTCAGGTATAAAAAACGACGACGTAGATAATTACTCAATAATTTCATTTTAGACATCTAAAATTACCTACTCAAAAAATACCAAAAAAGTAGGTAAAAATATACGAGAAAAAACAATGTATGAGTAAATATTTTTGTTGTTCACCTCATTGCCTGCGTCTAAAAACTATGTAATTCATGAATTACAGGGAATAACACCAGTAAAAATAGAAACACCTTGTGTCATCATTTTATTACCAATTAGATTGGTAAAAACATATAGGATGAGTCCCTTGTTCACTGGAATTCCATTCAAAATTCAAAATTAAAGAATTACTTACTCAACACTCAACACCGGCTAAACGCCGCGCTACCGCTAACAGCACGGGCTAAACGCCCCGTTACCGCTAACAGCACTTTCCAGCCAGAGGAAAGGTGTCAATTCCCAAGCAATTGTACTTACCAGCAAATTTTTCAAAATTTTTTTCTAGTGCAAGTAAATTAGCGATTTGTATGTTATGCTTGACGTATAGGGAATCAAAAAAGTAAAAGTATTAGATAAATTTAATATCTAGACTTTTGTTCAGGCAAGAAAAAGTAAATCCGCTACGGCTTTGTTTACGGTAAAGGGTAAAGTAGAAATAAAAAGCCCATGAAGCAGGATAGCGACCTCCGCAATAACTTGAAATCAATCAGAACGCGCTTAGGAATGAGCCAGCAAGATTTGGCAAACATTGCTGGTGTCACTCGTCAAACCATTAGCGGTGTAGAGTCGGGACAATATGCCCCTTCGGTTGCTATCACACTGCGTTTAGCTAAGGCACTTGGTTGTCAAGTTGAGGATCTATTCTGGTTAGACCAAGATTTACCGCAAATTGAAGCAGTTCTCACTAAACCCATACCCAGTGGTCAGTCTGTCCGCCTGAGTTTGGCAAGAGTCGGAGGACAATGGATAGCTTACCCCTTATTGGGTAAAGATGCGTTTCGTCAGGATATGATTCCGGCTGATGCGGAAGGTGTGAGCCAAGCAGGTAGCGGTAAAGTGCAAGTAAGGCTGTTAGATGATAACCTAGCCGCATTGCATAACACAGTGGTAATTGCTGGTTGCGCGCCTGTCATTGCGCTCTGGGCGAGAGCTACCGAACGCTGGCATCCCCAATTGCGAGTGCATTTTACCTTTGCTAATAGCATAGATGCCCTGCAAAGTCTATGCAGAGGTGAAGCGCACATTGCGGGAATGCACCTATATGATCCCGATACTAAAGAACATAACGTACCGTTTGCCCGTGAAATCTTGGCAGGTAGGGAAGCTGTGTTAATTACTCTGGGTTTATGGCAAGAAGGGCTGATAGTCCCATCGGGTAATCCCAAGGGTTTTAAAAAACTCAGCGATGTAGTAGAAGCACAAGCAACCATCGTCAATCGTGAAGTTGGTGCTGGTAGTCGAATGCTCTTAGAACAACAACTGCGACAAGAAAAGATACCATTGGAAGCAGTCAAAGGATTCGAGCAGATTGCTACTAGTCATCAAGATGTTGCCCAAGCTGTCGCGTTAGGGTTGGTGGACGCAGGTATTAGTACAGCATCCGTGGCCACTGCCTTTGGATTAGGATTTGTACCTCTGCATCAATCAAGATACGATTTAGTAATTCTCAAGGAATATTTAGAAGAAGCACCTATACAACAGTTGTTGAGTACCTTGGGACATCGCATGGTTCACTCACAACTAGAAGTCCTCGGTGGCTATGACATTACGAAAATTGGGGAAGTGGTGGCAACTGTTTAGGATGGGGATTGGGGACTGGGGACTCGGAAAATCATCCCTTACACCCCTACTTCATATAGCGTAGACGCAAAGCAGTTTGTCGTCAGACATCGCCTGTTCAAATACTTGTACTAACACTTGAATATGTATTCGATTGATAGCTTTTTTGTTGTAGAACGCGCACCTCCAAAGACGTTCTACTACAGCTCAAGTCTGAACGCTTCAGATGACAGACTCACAACAATCACTTGGAGACTAAATTATCATGTCCGACAAAAACATTAGACAAATAGCTTTCTACGGTAAAGGCGGTATCGGTAAATCTACCACCTCTCAAAACACCCTCGCAGCTATGGCAGAAATGGGTCAACGCATCATGATTGTAGGATGTGACCCTAAAGCTGACTCCACCCGCTTGATGCTCCACTCCAAAGCACAAACCACCGTATTACACTTGGCTGCTGAAAAAGGTGCAGTAGAAGACCTGGAACTTCATGAAGTCATGCTCACCGGTTTCCGTGGTGTTCGTTGTGTAGAATCTGGTGGTCCAGAACCCGGTGTAGGTTGCGCTGGTCGTGGTATCATCACCGCTATTAACTTCTTGGAAGAAAACGGTGCTTACCAAGACCTAGACTTCGTATCTTACGACGTATTGGGTGACGTTGTGTGCGGTGGTTTCGCTATGCCTATCCGTGAAGGTAAAGCACAAGAAATCTACATCGTTACCTCTGGTGAAATGATGGCGATGTACGCTGCAAACAACATCGCTCGCGGTATTTTGAAATATGCTCACTCCGGTGGTGTACGCTTAGGTGGTTTGATCTGTAACAGCCGTAAAGTTGACCGTGAAGCTGAATTGATCGAAAACTTGGCTGAACGTTTGAACACCCAAATGATTCACTTCGTACCTCGTGACAACATCGTTCAACACGCCGAATTGCGTCGGATGACTGTTAACGAGTACGCTCCTGACAGCATCCAATCCAACGAATACCGCGCATTAGCTAAGAAGATCATCAACAACGAAAAACTCACCATTCCTACTCCAATGGAAATGGATGAATTAGAAGCTCTGTTGATTGAATACGGTATTTTGGACAGCGACGAAAACAAAGAAAAATTAGTCGGTGTCAGCCAAGCTCAAGAACAATCAGCGAACAAATAATCATAACTCAAAAATCAAGCTCTGGAAACTCTACTAAAAAGCAACTTAGATATTGTTTCCATCGACAAGAATAGAGTTATGTTGAGCAATGAACTGCTCGATATTAATACAGGGTGGATCATTTATATCCACCCTCCAAAAGCAAATTTATCGAAATATGGAGGTATGCCTATAGATAATCTCAAGAATTAATGTTTACTCTTCTCTTCTTTACCCCATTTTGTCATTCTCGTTTTTTTAATGCTGATTTAGTAAGTTTTATTTATTGTTTTTCTCCTTCTCTGTTACGTTGGTTTTTCATGTGTTAGGGAATTGGGAGTTCCTGCTTCCCAATTCCTATTTTCTTATATAAAAATCAAAATAAGCTTGTGAACAGTGAACATTGGTCAAGTAACTGATAACTGTTGGAATATAATTCTCATTGCTAACTCCCATGCAGACACCATCTCTCAACACTTAAAAATTCCTCTCTATCGCCAAGTAATCCCCATTTTTGACCGTTTAGGCAATGCCATGTTAACAAAAGTCGGCTACCAAGGAACAATGCAAACCCTATTTGATATAGCCAACCTCCTCCTAACCCCTTAAAACCCAAAAAATCAACTCCGCGCGACGGCAGTCGCTACAACGGGGGGAACCCCTGCAACGCGCTGCCTCCCCTCCGCGTTTAAAAAAACAACCAAAAACAAAAGCGATACTAAAACCTAGTATCGCTTAACTAATTAAAAACCTAAATTACTCTTCATCATGAGCATACGCCAATTCCCGATTTTCCTGTAGCAAAGCCTTACGTAAAAGAGGAGGTGCATCACCATTGAGACTATCTACCAACATATGTAAAATATCAGGAACTGTATCATATTCCTGCGCTCTGACAATAGTCATACCCTGCTTAATTAACTTATTTCCAGCAGGTTTACCAATCGCCTTCACATAGAGAATTGTACAGTCACTAACTGCTGCCATTTTTGGTGTAATTTTATCCTCGTGGGTAGCTTCTTCTAAATCACCCTCAAAGGTTAAAGTCTCCACAAAATTAAATCCATCCTTATTGACCTCATACACATCAATTTCCTTAGCCCAACCGAAATGAGTGTCAACATGAGTTCCGTCGCTAGTCGTAAAAGCTACTTTCATTGATTTACTCCGTAAAAAAAGGTAATTGTTTTTCATCCCATTCCCCTACACCCCTAAACCCCTACCCCCCTAAACCCTTAATACTTCCTACTCCCAAGGAGCAGGTTGCCTAACTTGTTCCCAAACAGGACTATACAAGGCTTCATAAAATTCCCGCGCCATTTCCAGCATTCCCGCATAACCAGCGTAAGCATGATGACGCTCATGATTAATATCTAAAAAAGGAATACGTGCTTTAATTGCTGTGTATTGATTACTAGCACCAGCAACTAAAATATCCGCATTAGTATCTTCTATTACTTGTAGTAAAGCCTTGGGGCTGCCCTTAGCCAAAACCATGCCATCTTGACCAAGTAATTCCTTGATTTTAACTTTTTCATCTTGAGTATTCTTCCTATCACTAGTAGCAACAACCTTCATACCAAGGTCTTTTGCTGCTAAAATCACTGACCAACTTTTGACACCCCCACTATAAAGAACAATATGCTTTCCTTGTAATTGAGAACGATAAGGCGCAAGGGCAATATCTAAAGCTGCGGTTTCTTCAGCAATTAACCATTCCGTTCTTTCTTGTAAATATTGATCACCGAATGCTGCCACAATATTTCGCAAACAACGATTCATATTTTCAATACCAAAGAAAGACTCTTCAATATATGGAATACCGTAACGCTCCTGCATAGTTTGCGCCATTTTTAGTGACACATTTGAGCAAATTACTACATTCAATTTCGCGCGGTGAGCATAACAAATTTCTTGATAACGCGCATCACCAGTAATTTTGGACAGAACCCGAATCCCCAATTTTTGAAACAGTGGCAGAACATTCCAGATTTCCCCAGCAACATTGTAATCACCAATAATATTGATATCAAATGGTGTAGTAAATTCTGGTTCAGCCGTTCCCACCACATAATCTAATAAGGCTTCCCCAGCAATCCGGTTGCCTAAATTTTTACTACCAAGAAATCCAGGTGCGTTGATATAGACAACCGGAATCTCGAATTGATTTGTAGCTTTTTTACAAATACTTTCGACATCGTCACCAATCAAAGCCGTGACACAAGTAGAATAGACAAAAATAGCAGCCGGATTATAACGTTGAGCAATGTGTAGAATGGATTTTTCTAGCTTTTTTTCACCACCAAAAATGATTTCACTTTCACTCAAATCAGTAGAAAAACCCATTTGGTAGAGTTCAGAGCCAGAAGAAAGACTACCGCGACTACCCCAAGGATTGCGAGTGCAACCAACAGGGCCATGTACTAAATGAACTGCATCAGTAATTGGCCCAAGAGCTACCATTGCACCCTCAAAAGGACAATTTCCCTGTGCTGCACCTGGTTTTGGTGGTTTTTTACAAGTCGTTTTATTCTGCTTGCTCTGCAATTTTTTTAGGTTGTATTCGCAGGCTATTTCATCAAGTAGTTTGTTGATTTCTTCCTGAGTATTTCTCATATCTTTGCTCATGTTAGTTAAGATAAATAATTCAATATAGCCCCTATCAAAAGACCAGCTATATTTTTCGAGCAACTTACTTAGGACTTACGCAACTGGCATATTTTTATGTAGGGTGTGTGACGCTACGAAACGATTTGAACGTAGTAATAAGACTTATAGCGTCACGCACCTAGCATTGATTGTGACACTTGCGTAAGTCCTGTTACTGTTAAAAATTCAGGGTGCGTCAGTATAAATAATTGTGGATATAGTTAAGTTTTCTCGTACTGACGCACCCTACAAAACTGTCAATTGCGGATACTTTATTTTTTGGTATTCCCTAAATTCAGTTCTCTAAAATTGTAGAGATTAGAGAAAGTGGGAAAGGGGAATTGCCCTTTCCCCAAGATAAATGCACCCTAACCAGCAAGCTTTTATTCTCCTTAGAAACTTATCAAGCTCATGATTAAACATGGCTAAACAAGACCTTTTAATGCCAGATAAAATACCTAATGAATGACTCGGATATAAACAGCCAAGTCTTCTCACGTATCCCGGTTTTGTAGGAAGACCTGTTACGCTTTCGCTATTTTTATCCTTTCTAGTGCAAGTATAGCATACATATTGCCATCTTACTTGCTATTTTTTAATTTTGTCGCAAAAAAAACTATATATTTGGCAAAAATACTTATTAATATCAGAAATTATGCAAGTTTAGCTAACATTGTGCTAAAATAATTGCGTAACACCTATACATTGCCTGGAATGACTAATGATGATGCTTTAGCTGCTGAGACGAGATTACCCAACCAAAATGAGTCGCCACAGATTAAAACTCGTCTCCAAACAAGAATAGTTGAAACCAGGATCAAAAGCAGTACAACAACACAAGTCAACAAAGAGGGCAGGCGGTAGAGGACGATACGAAAAATAGTTACGAAAAAATTGGTTTGCCTAAAATTGATATTTTCAGATTTGACTAACACCAAAATCAACAAGTGTATATGCCAAGAAAAGAACAAGGCTGGATTACATTTCAAGCTTCACAGGAAGAGATGGAACTGTTAGAAGAACTATGTAAAAAGTCGCAACGTACCAAAACAGAAATTCTGCGGGAACTCATCAGAGGGCTGGATGGAAATTCGCTGCGATCGCGCCCATCAAAACCGACCAAAAAGTCACACGATAAAAATAGTTACCCTCACTTTTTCAACAACTTAACAATTAACTATTATAACATTATTAAAGGTGTAATTACACAAGTGATTCGTACAAATGTAAATACCTTAATAACTCTAAAAATCCTTGATGAAGTTGATTTAACGGGAGCATCCACTTTCGGCAGAAATACTCAAACAGCAAGTAAACCATTGAGATAAGCACAACGAACAGAGAGGATTTGATTAACACTATCAACATTCCACTGTGCGCCGGAAATTTTAATCCTAGCTCCAATCTGTTTAATAGCAGATTCAACTGCACCCGAACCAATAGAACAAAGTTGTTCGGTTTGGTAATAACTGTAGTTGACAATGCGAGAACGATGTTTTTCTAGATAAGCGATGAAGTTCTTAACTTGTTTACCTCTGCAATGATCAAATAAAGCTTTAGTTTCATCGACTTTACCTTGCCACAAGAGAGTTTCAGCAGTTTTGAGCCGTTTTAAAGAACCACCAACTTTATAAAGATTTTCATTGAGGTGATACCAATCTAATATTTCACAACGTTCAAAATGCTCTGTCTGACCAAACTGTTTGACTAGATTCCACACACCATCATGACCATCTCCTAAGCAAACTAATGGGTTAACTAGGCGTTGGCTATTGACATAATCAACTAATGATTGGTTGTCATCAAAAAATGCACCATAGTAAATCCCTTGCACCCGAACGGTTTTATAATCTCGCCAGTGACAACCTTCTTTGGGTTTCCCTCTTAGTCTTACTTTTCCCCCATCCACACTTACTTCTGATACAGACTGCCTTGCTTGTGGTAATTGAAAATCTTGTTCGAGAACGAGTTTTTGTTGTGTCGTGTGACCAACTTTCACTCCCGTTAATGCCTCAATCTCGATTTCTGCTTTTTGGTATGATTCATTTGCTGATAGTCTTAAACAACACTTTTGAAGTAATGGACTTAAACGACTTCTTGGCTTTAAACCCAGTCTGTGTATCTGTTTGGCTTTAAGAGTCAATTCCCCTACTAAACTTTTAATTTTCCTGGTTTTACCTACTTTTGTTCCAGTTCTCTGTTCGATAAAAAAAGGGCTATTTCTGGGCTGACTAGTTCTAATATTTGACTTCGCACTGTTTTTTCTATACCTTCGAGGTCTGCCAGCTTACTTTTATCTGCTTCTTCATACAGCAGTGTTGACAATTCTTGTAAACAGGCTTTGATGCGTTCTTGTTTCTCCTGGTTCATTGTGAGTCATCCACACGGTTTATCTGTTGTTATATTCTCCCAGAACTTGTATATCTTCCAAAAGTGGATGCTCCCGATTTAACTTCTGTAATTACTACAGACTCAGCAGATAAATTAGACTTAGGAGAAGGGAAAGAAGCCTATGCTGTAATTAACTCTAATAATATTGTTATCGCCAAAAGAGAAATATCTCATCAGGATACAACACAAAACAATGAAATGCTCATCAAAACCACAACACAGGAGCAAATAGTAAGTAGAGGTAATAGCAAAATCAACAATATATAGAGAATATAAAAACACTCAGATTTACATCTTCTGTCTACGCCAATTCTACGAAAAACATCAGTAGACAGGAATTTTTTCATGCAAAAATAGAGATAATAATATTGAAACTTTCTAGATATTTCTTTTTAGAATTGTCGTTCTAGTTACTATCACTAACCAAGGGAAATATTACTATTTAAATAGTTGAGACAGTGAGATGAATTTCAACACCTTTCAGTGAAGCTGAAAAGTAAGTTGGGTTGAACGCGCGCAACCCAACCTTTTTCAACTTTGTTCTTATCTATATTTACAACATTGCTAATTCAAGTTCGTAGTAAGGACTTTAGTCCTTTATAGCCTTTTTTACTCTACTAACGGACAAACTTATCTGCGTCCATCTGCGTTTATCTGCGTTTATCTGCGTTTATCTGCGTTTAATTATCCTTACCTATTTTTTAAATTAAAAACTAGCCAAGGAGAATAGAGAAATGCCACTGAAACTATTAAAGTGCGACGAATCAATCCCAGAAAAGGAAAAGCAGTTATACATCTTCTGCGTTGAATGTCCCGGATTTGCAGGTGTGAGCCAATCCAAAGGACACCACGTCCTTAACATCGCTTGGATTAACGAGAAAGTCGGCACATTAGAGCCAGAAATCACCTCACCCTACACCATCAACGTCATCGGTGACTACAACATCCAAGGTGACACCTTCGTACTAGAGAAGTACATGGAAAAAATGGGCGTACAAATCATCGCCCACTTTACCGGAAATGGGACTTATGACTCATTGCGGGGGATGCACAGAGCGCAACTCAACGTTACCAACTGTGCGCGTTCGGCTGGTTACATCGCCAACGAACTCAAAAAGAGATATGGTATTCCCCGTCTTGACGTAGACACCTGGGGTTTTGACTATTGCCAAGAAGCATTACGCAAAATCGGTGCATTCTTCGGCATTGAAGACAGAGCCGAAGCCGTCATTGCCGAAGAAGTCGCCAAATACCAAGGCAAAATGGATTGGTACAAAGAACGACTCAAAGGCAAAAAGGTGTGTATTTGGACAGGTGGCCCCAGACTATGGCACTGGACAAAAGCTCTAGAAGATGACTTAGGAATGCAAGTAGTATCCATGTCTTCCAAGTTCGGACACCAAGAAGACTTTGAGAAAGTCATTGCCAGAGGTCAAGAAGGAACTATCTATATTGATGATGGTAATGAACTAGAGTTCTTTGAAGTCCTAGAAATGATTCGTCCTGATGTGGTGTTGACTGGGCCACGGGTGGGTGCGTTAGTCAAGAAATTGCACTTGCCTTATATCAATGGTCACGGTTATCACAATGGGCCATACATGGGCTTTGAGGGTGCGGTGAATATGGCGCGTGATTTGTACAATGCCATTTATTCTCCTTTGATGCAGCTTGCTGGTATCGATGTTCGTGATGATTTTGCTGCAAATGTAAACAATCAAGAATTACCATCTCCTTCTAAATCCCATCAGGAAGATAACAGCAATGGTAGTAGAAAGGAAAGCGAAATCTTAATTGATGAGCAGGCTGTTTTGGCAATATCTAGTGATAACAGTAATTGTGTAGATGCCAAAGCTTTGTTAACTGACCTGTCATATCTTTCTACACCAGATACACAATACCTGGATTTAGAAATTAACAACGTTGTCACTACCAACAATAGGAACATTATGGAAAGCAGACTAGAACAATTAAAATCCGTTGATCTAACTTCCGATGAAGTGATATTAGAGCCGGAAATTGCTAAGGTTAAAGCTCAGGTATTACCAAACAATGAGCAGGTTATTGAATGGATGGAAGTTGGGAAAAAGATTTGGGGTTTCTTAGCTAAATCCTCTCAATATCTCGGTAATTTCTCCGTGGAATATAAGCGCATCATTATTGGCATTAGCTTAATTTTGGTAATGCTATTTGCGGTAAAACTACTCATGGTTTTACTATACACTGTCAATGATATTCCTGTTGTTAATTTAGGTTTTGAGTTCATTGGCATGGTTTCAGTAACATGGTTTTTCTTACGCTATTTACTCAAAGCTTCTACACGCAAGGAATTAGCTACAAAAATCCGCTTCATCAAGCAAGAAATTGTTGATGGTGATGAAAATTAGTTAGGGATTTTCAGTCAATATTCAACTGTCTTATATGTATGGTGTGTTAGGCATAAGCCATAACGCACCGAAAGATGTAGGTTGAGTTAAGCACAGTGCAACCCAACATAAATTTCGGAAAATCAATATAGATTTTGGTGTTGGGTTTCCTTGCGTCAAACGCCACTCGCCCCAAGCCGGGAAACCCGTCCACGGCGGTGGCTTCCCAACCTACGATTTTTGTCTTTGAATATAGAGTTTAAAATGCTCACGCAGAGGCGCAGTGAGCAGTCCGTTGGGCGGCTTTGCCGACTTGAAGGAACTGCGAACCCGAAGGGAGGCGCAGAGAATAAACCATATAACTAATATATTAAATACTAGATGAGAGTGCTATTGTCAAAAGACAAGTTGTCGAATTATCGTCTTTAAAATGTACTTTTTTAGGATAAATATTGATTATTTAATAAGACGAATTGTCGAAGTTTATCAAACATAGAGCAAGGGCGGATTGCTGAATAATAGGGCAGGATTATAGAGGAATTTATTAGGGATTTATTCACCGAAAAATCATAAGATTTAGGATTATTTGGTGACACTAAATACAGAAAATGCAACAAAACTTATCTAGTGTAAGATTAATATTCACGTTCAGATTGAGAGAGTTTAAGTTCAAAATCAGGAGATGATTTTTCCTACGAAACACCTGATTAACTTTGAATGTTACTCGTGAATCATCATCCATTCATCTCAAATAATGTGCGTAAATCTCGTGGTGTTTGACGGATTCAAGATTTAGCTTTTCAAAACCGACTCATGGAGAGAATATTGGAGAATACACAATGAATTTTCTTTCAGATACAGTGATGCTGTCGCGTCTTCAATTTGCAGTCACCAGCATCTTTCATATGTTTTGGCCTATCCTCACAATTGGGATGTCTTGGTATTTGTTTGTTGTCGAGATTTTATGGCTAAAAACCAAAAATCCTACTTTTTATCACCATGCACGTTTTTGGTCAAAACTCTACATTCTCAATTTTGGTCTAGGTGTGGCTTCTGGTGTGGCGATTGAATTTGAGTTCGGTGCAAACTGGGCCCCATTTTCTCTAGCTGTGGGTGATTTTTTAGGCAGTATTTTAGGCTTTGAAGGTACGATGGCCTTTATGCTAGAAGCTGCTTTCTTGGGGATTATGATTTATGGCTGGAATAAAATACCACCACTAATGCACCTCTTCGCAACCTTATGTGTAGCAGTTGGTGCTAGTCTCTCATCTTTCTGGATTATTGTTGCTAACTCTTGGATGCAAACACCAGCCGGTGGGGAAATGGTGAATGGTAAATTTCTGGTTCACAGTTATCTAGAAGCCATTTTTAACCCAGCAGCTTTGAATAGCTGGTTTCACATGATCTTGGCGATTCTCGAAACTGCTTTGTTTGTGATTGGTGGGATTAGTGCTTGGTATATCCTCAACAAGCGTTATGAGGAGTTTTTTAGCAAGTCTTTCAAGATTGCGATCGCACTTGCTATTCTCGTCACTCCCCTACAAATTTTAGTTGGTCACTTCAGTGGTGAGGAAGTATACCACAACCAACCTAGTAAATTAGCTGCGATCGAGGCTTTATGGGACACTGTACCCGCAGGTGAATCAGCACCTTGGAATGTGTTAGTTGCACCAAATGACAAAGAAAATAAGAATAATTGGTCACTCAGTGTTCCCGACGGTTTAGGTATGGTGTTGGAAATGAAGCCCAAACTTTCTGAACCTGTACTGGGTTTAAATGAGTGGAAACCAGAAGACCGACCCCATGCAGTTTCCTTGATATTCTATACCTTCCGCATCATGGTAGGTATTGCCTTCTTTTTCTTGGGCTTGATGGGTGTCAGCGTCGTCCAATGGTTGCGCGGTAAGCTGAGTGCAGAAAATATTACCACACAAACTTGGTTAATGCGGGCGTGGGTATTAGCTGCACCCTTGGGTTATGTCGCCGTCGAATCTGGTTGGATGGTACGAGAAGTTGGTAGACAACCTTGGATTGTGTATGGACAAATTCGCACAGCCGATGCGGTTTCTAATGTCCCAGCCAGCAACGTCTTAGTTTCACTGTTGGGTTACACCAGTATTTATCTGTTGTTGTTCGCCTGCGCCTTATACTTTGGTCGTCGGATAGTTCTCCAAGGGCCGAATTTAGGACTACCCTTACCCAATCAAGATGCACAGCACAGCGACATAGGACAAATCACCGAAAGCGTACACAACTAATACCAACTAATTACAACTCTCATGGAATCCGTAAGCACCACTCTACCATTGCTCTGGTTTGGACTTGTTGCCCTGTTCCTCACCTTGTACTTAATTACTGATGGCTTTGATTTAGGCGTAGGAATTTTGACGCTAACTGCTGCTAACGAAGCACGACGGGGGATCATTATCAACACCCTCAGCACCGTTTGGGATGCTAATGAAACTTGGCTAGTGTGTACAGGGGGTTTGTTGTATGGAGCATTCCCCCTGGCTTACGCTACTATCGTTAATGCCCTCTACATTCCGATTACCATGATGGTAGTTGGGTTTATCTTCCGCGCCGTCGCCTTTGAATTTCGGGAACATTCCCTAGACAAAACCTTTTGGAATATCGGTTTTGGTGGCGGTAGTTTGTTAGTCGCTTTCTCCCAAGGATTAGTATTAGGCGGCGTAATTGCGGGAATTAAAGTTGATGCAGCCGGAAACTTTATTGGTGGGACTTGGGATTGGTTGAATTTACCATCAATATTAGTAGCATTAACTGTAGTTCAAGGCTATGTTTTGATTGGTTCAACTTACCTGATTGCGAAAACAGAAGGTGAGTTAAAACGATATCACTACATCACCGCTAAATTTAGTGCCATCACTACATTTATTGGGGCAATGGCATTAACAATTGCTACACCAATGTTTTACGAACAAGTCAAAGAAAGGCTATTTCACCAACCAGAAGTAGTGATATTTGCAGCTATTCCCGTTTTGGCGACCGTTGCAGTAGGACTACTGATGAATAGTATCAATCAACGCCAAGAAATCATGCCTTTTGTTTGGACAATTGTGGTTTTCTTAATCACTATTCTGGCGTTGGCTTTCGTCGTATTTCCTTACATCATTCCTTTCCAAATCACAATCTATCAGGCTTCTTCTTCTTTGAGTTCTCAAGCCTTCATGATTGCTTTCATCGGCTTTTTTGTCCCGATTCTACTGTTCTACAATATCTATCTTTATCGAGTGTTTAAAGGTAAAGTTGTTAGTCCTCATTATGGGGAGTAGAAACGCAGAGGAACGCTAAGGTAAGCGCGGAGGTACGCTGAGTTCTCTTACTCTCTGCGCCTCCGCGTCTCTGCGTGAGATAAATTCTTTCTATTGGTGAATGTCTATGCGGAAGATTGCTATCTACGGTAAAGGGTGTATCGGTAAGTCTAGCATTACTCAAAACACTGTAGCAGCACTAGCTGAAATGGGTCGTAAAGTGATGCTTGTAGGATGCGACTCCAAAGCAGATTCTACCAGACTGCTTTTAGGAAGATTGCACCCGAAAATTCTACTCAACACACTACGCCAAGAATCAGAAGATGTGCATCTAGAAGATTTTCGTAAAGAAGGATGGGGAAAGACTTTTTGTGTCGAATCAGGAGGGCCTGAACCTGGGGTGGGATGTACTGGACGCAGTCTCATTACATCAATTGGCGT